>JAATFH010000187.1 GCA_015655315.1 Terriglobales bacterium | reverse complement strand
TCGACCCCGCCAACATCACGCTGGAGCCGGAATACTACGGCGACGTGGATATCGAAAAATATTGCGAGCGCAAACCACTGATTTATTTCTGGCAGATGTTCGACCGGTCGGCCCTGGGAATGAATCACTGGCTGGGCTTCCGTTTTCGCAAAATGCTGGCCAAGCACATTTTCAAGCACATCGGGAAGAACGTGAAGATCTTCCACGGCGTGGAATTCAGCTTTGGCTACAACCTCACGATTGAAGATGACTGCGTGATTCACAAGTACGTCATGCTCGATGACCGTGGCGAGCTCATCATTCATAAAGGCACGTCGATCTCAGACTACGGTGCGGTCTATTCACATGCGCATGATCCCATCGAGTCGGGGATCGTCGAGAACCGCAAGACGGAGATCGGTCCGAATGTGCGGCTTACGTATCACTCCGCCGTAATGGCGGGCGTGACGGTTGGCGAGGACTCTATGCTGGGGGCGATGGGCGTCGCGACGAAGGACATTGCGCCGCACTCGATTGTCGGCGGAGTTCCGGCGAAGCAGCTCAAGACCAAGGATCAGGCCACGCAGTTCAAGGATCGAGAGACTTACAAGGCGGTTCCCTCGACAGGTGAACACTGCGAATAGCCAGAGCACCTGTTAGTATCGAGTCGTTGCATGAGCCAGCAAGAGATCGTTCTCAAGATTTTTCAGTTTGTCATTCTCCTCTTTGCGTTGAGTCTGCATGAGGCGGCGCACGCATGGATGGCCTCCCGCCTGGGAGACCAGACGGCGCGCATGCTGGGCCGCGTGACGCTCAATCCCATCAAGCACATTGACCCTGTCGGCACGATCCTGATTCCGCTGGCCATGCTCTTTCTGCCCGGATCGGGCCGGCTGCTCTTTGGCTGGGCACGGCCGACGCCGGTGAATACGCGCAACTTCAAGCAGGTGGTGCGAGACGATATCCTGACAACGCTGGCCGGACCTTGCAGCAACATTGCCGCGTCGGTGGCAGCGCTGATCGGGCTGATCATCGTCGCCAAGGTTACGCCGACGGGCGCTATCGTCGTCAAGGAACTGGCGATGGGGATGCTCGATCCCTCCCTGATGCAGGCGAGCCCGATCATCTTCCCGCTGGTGGTGCTGCTCTATATGGGCATTGTGCTCAACCTGTTCCTGGCAGCCTTTAACCTGCTGCCGCTGCCTCCGCTGGACGGTTCGCACATCATCCGGCACATGCTGCCCTACAACGCGCTGCGCGTGTATGACTCGCTGGGAATGATCAGCCTGATCCTGATTCTCTTCTTCGGCGGTCCGGTGGTGAACCTGATGGTCAGTCCGGCGCTGTATGCCTTTAACCGGGTATTGCTGGCCCTGTAGCCTCCTCCCTCAGGGGCAGGATGACGGCGCAGGTGGAAGAAAAGCCCGTTAATTACCTTCCGGCGTCGCGAAATCACTGTATATTCCTGACGAAGTGGGTTCTGTTAAGCTGCGGGGATTGTGGTTAAGCCTCTGATTCTTGCTCTCTGTTTTGTGGGCGCTTTCAGTCATTTGAGCGCGCAGACGTCCGGCTGGCGGTCGGCGGCGGGACTTGCGGAAACTCCTATCTGGCCGGGTGCGATTCCCGATGCGGCACCTGCCGCGGGGCCCGAGGCGGATACGTCGTCGAGCAACAGTGCTTTGATCGCCGGGAAGCCTCTGATTCGCCTGGGCAATGTCGCGCGACCGACGATGACCGTTTATCCGCCCAAGGGAAAGAATACGGGGGCGGCGGTGGTTGTGTTTCCCGACGGGGGCTACCAGATTCTAGCGATGGCTCTGGAGGGCAGCGAGGTTTGCGACTGGCTGTCTTCCTCGGGAATTACCTGCGTTCTGCTCAAGTATCGTGTTCCGGACTCGGGGCCGTATCCGAAGTCGCCTGCGGCGCTTGAAGATGCGCAGAGGGCGGTGGGGCTGGTTCGCTTTCATGCACGGGATTGGCACATCGATCCGCATCGGATTGGCGTGCTCGGATTTTCTGCCGGCGCGCATCTGGCGGCTGCTTTAAGCACGCATTTCGATCAGCGTCTGTACAAACCGGTCGATCTCGCCGACCAGGTGAGTTGCCGTCCGGACTTCGCCGTTGTGATTTATCCCGGCTACCTTGCGATTGCGGACAAGGAGTTCGCGCCCAATCCGAATATCCATGTCACCGCCCAGACGCCGCCGACTTTTCTTTTGCAGACGGAGGATGATCGCGTGGCGCACGTGGAGAGTTCGCTGGTCTACTATGCGGCGCTCAAGGCGACTGGGGTTCCGGTGTAGATGCATCTGTACACGGAGGGCGTGCATGGGTACGGGCTGCGGCGTACGGCTCTGCCCGTGACGGGGTGGCCTCAGTTGGTGGAGACGTGGCTGCGGACGATCAAGATGATTCCGGAGTGATACGGCTTGATTGTCCTCAGTGGAGGGTTGTGGTTCCCACCCTTTCGCGCTGCGAAAGGATGGGGCACCCCCTTTCTTGCTGTTACTCGGAAAAGCAGACCCTTCCGCTTCACTTCATTCAGCGTCAGGATGACAGCACTTTGAGAGTGGCTCGGGTTACTTCCGACATCTGCGCTCTGGCTGACGAAAGTTCCGTACAATAAG
>JAATFH010000219.1 GCA_015655315.1 Terriglobales bacterium | reverse complement strand
GTGGGACATCCCCGGAGACTGGTCGACAGACACCAATGCAGGTAAGGATTTCGAAACCTGCGCGATCTGCTCTCCGAAGACCGGTCCCTCCACGACTCTGGCTTGTGTGCGCTGGGGCTACTACATCGACAGCACCGGCAAAGTTGCTTTTCGTCCATCTGTGCCAGTCGCCTATTGCGGCGTGACTCAGCCGCTCAACGATGCGACACTGCGCTGGGGAAAAATTGCGGGCAACACTCCGGCCAACATCGATTTCAGAAAGCAACCGCCTCCACCAGCAGAAAAATAAGCCGGGAGAAAACGGGATGACCGAGGCCGTATAGATTGTGGGCGATACACCGATATTGCCGGACGAGATGCTGATCGCCGCGATCGAGCGGGCGGTGAGTCGCGGTGTCGAGCCCGCGCAAGTGGAGGCCGAAGTCGGCCAGCGTGCCTGGGTGAACACGATTCGTTCCGCAGATCGTCTCGCCCTGAACACGGCAAATATCGGGCCGGATGAGGGGACGGACAAAACTCTGCCGTCATTGCGAAGTGCGCGCGCCGTCGTTTATTGGGGCAGGCCCGTGGGCGCTCATGACCCGCGGATCGTCGGCATTGTGTGGAGTGAGGATGGCTCGGTGGAGATGTTCTTTGGTGTTTTATATCCGCCGTAGATTGCATCGATCAGCCTGTGGCTTGAACCTGT
The DNA here is from genome assembly GCA_015655315.1 of Terriglobales bacterium. Classification (GTDB taxonomy): domain Bacteria; phylum Acidobacteriota; class Terriglobia; order Terriglobales; family Acidobacteriaceae; genus Alloacidobacterium. The sequence goes on along the minus strand of JAATFH010000219.1, from coordinate 7,713 downwards.
TCTGGATTTCTCTGCATTCATGAAAACTCTGGCTTCAACCCGTGTTTCTGAACGAGCGGCTTCCGCAAAAGAGGATGCTCGACGTGGCCTACAGCGGGTCCATCCTGCACTTCGCCTTCAACAGGCTGTGGGCAACCAGACAATGCAGAAGTTGCTTGCGTCGGATCGCAAAGTATCGGCAAAGAGCTTCCGCGCCGGATTGCCAGTCATGGAAGAGGGCCATGCCGAAGAAAAAGTCGCCCAGCGCAATGCCGATACATTGGCAAGCGGCCAAAGGCTCGTCACGAAAGCCAATGCCAAATCTGCCGCGACAAAGTCAAGACCTTTAACAGCGAGCGCAAGCAAATCCGAATCGGTCCAAGCTGGTGCTCACATCAGTAGATCCCGGCCAGCTGCGGAAAGATCTGCGCCACACGGTTCGCCGTCGCGGAAGTTCAACGGAACGAAGCGAACTAAGCCAGTCAACTCTGCGATGAGCTTTGGTGGAATCAGCGGGAATGATGAACCTCAGCCACCGCGTGCTCCCGGTCTTGGATCGGGCCAGCCTTTGACTCCTTCAAGCAGAAGGTTCTTCGAAGAAAAGTTTGAAAGCGACCTGAGCAGCGTGAGGATTTACGCTGGCGAGGCTGCTGCTCAGGCGGCTGAGTCGTTGCAGGCCACAGCCTTTACCATCGGCAGTAACATTGTTCTCGGGCGCAACGCCAATCAGCCCACGACGCCACAAGGCACCAGGCTGCTCGCGCATGAACTAACGCACGTGCTGCAGCAGCGGATCGCTTCGACGCCGAGCATTCAGTGCCAGCCTGACCAGGCTGAGCGAACTCGGCGGGCGAATCTGGCCGCTGCTTATCGCAGTGCGTTGCAATCCAGAAACTGGGCGCAGGCAGCGCTTCTGCTGAATGGATACAACGAGGGGGATATCAGCACACGCATTCGCCAGATGGATCACAACACAAGAGTCGAAATGTACGCGGGTGCTCTGGCGTCGATGCCGAATTTTCATCAGCGAGTAACAGGTGCTATCGAAGCAGTCGATACAGAAGCGAGACGTGTTGGCGAACTCCTCTTCCAATACAAATCGGCAGTCACTTCCGGAGACTGGCCGCGCGCCGCGGAATTGCTGAATGCATTCAACAATGCGGATATCGCTCGTATGGTTCCACAGTTGTCGCTGGCGGAAGCGCAGGCGATACGCGGCGGCGCAGGGTCCCGCTTCCCAAGAGTCGCTGCTGCGGCCGATGCAGCCATCCGGTCTCGCGCGCTCGCCGAGGGTTTGGATCGGATTCGCCGGATCCATTACAGTACCTCCGTCGAAGACCAGGCTACGCAGGTGCAGGAAGCGTTGTCAGGCGTCGATCTTCGGCAGCAAAGTAATCTGGCGCAGGTTATCCCCGTAGTGCAAAGTACATTCGGAGCCGACAGCCGTGCCGTTCTGACGACGCTGCTGTCGCGTATAGAAGCTTCGTTGCCTCCGCGACAGCCGACAGCCGCTGACATTGCCCGCGAAGAGCGCCTGGTCGGCCTGATGCAGGTAGGGCCGCGAGGACCTTATCGCCAGTATGGGCCAGGCGTCGTGTTGCCGGTCCTATCTCAGGCTGCCCGTCCACTGTTGCCACTGGTGGAAGCAGTAGGCAATTCCTTCGCCGGAGCCGGTGGTTTCGTCGAAGGGCTTCTCAACGGATTATCCAGCTCTCTGAACGAACAGCAGCGTGAGCGCCTGGCGAACCGCATGCTTCAATCGTCGGTTTTGACAGCTGTCTTTCCGCCGCTCTTTTTGGCAGGCACGGCTGTGGGAGTGGTGACGGATGTCGTGGACGCGGTGAAGGGCGTCTACCAGCTCATCACCAACTTCCGTGAGTTTGTCGAAGCGATGAAGAGCTTCATCGGACTCATGTTCAGTCCGGAATCGGCGGCGTTTGGCCGTGCCATGGGGAATGAGATAGGGCGCTCGTACGGGGCACGTATCGCGGGGATGATTGAAGAGAACGTCTTCGAGTTCACCTTCGATCTGGGCCGCATGATCGGCCCCACGATCCTCTATATCGTGCTCGCCTTTCTGGGCGTGCCGGAACTTGTCGCGGCTTCGATCGTCGAGCGGCTCCTTCCTATTCTGCGGCCTTTTCTGGAAAGATTTCCGCGTCTTCTGCGCATCATCGAAAGCATGGCAGTACGCCTGCGGGAACGAAGTGCAGGGACAATCATCGGCCGGGCGCAGGAAGCCCGGCGGGCAGCGGCAGCCGCTGCCATCGACTCGCGTATCGAAGCAGTGCTTGCGCGGATTCCAACGGCGGTGCGCAGCACGGCTATCGAGGCCACCACTTTCGATGCCGCCGTAGCCGCTAACCTGCCTACTGAGACGCTGGGTCTAGCCGATGTGATGCGCGCTGTTCCAGCAGATGCAGCAGAGTTCCGCGAACTATATCGCATTGCCTACAACGGCATGAACAACCGCGACTTGTGGGAAGCCGTGTTGCGCGATATCGCGCGCGAAGCGGAGACTGTGGCTGGTCCTCCCTTCGTGCGTCCGGAGATTACCTCGAAGTATTCACAAGCCATCTTGAATCTTGCAGAACGGCGAGGCCAGCGTGCGACTCTTCTGGCGCGACCTTCACCAGTCACTGTGGTGGAACCGGGAGTCAGTTTTTTTGATTCCTCAAATCCGATCGAGTCTCCCTTTGGGCGGCGCTTTCTGGACCTGGGTGTTTCGACTTCGGATCATGGTTTTTCAGCACACATGGCTCAGGATCTGGTCGTGGATCGAGCCTTTCAAAACAGCGGACGTTACGTCGACGCAGAAAGATTTCGCGGCATGCTGGGCCATATGAACGGTCCTGGAGCGAGAGGCGGCAATCTATCGAGTCAGCTTTGGAATGCTCTTTACGACTCTCAAGAGGGACGGCTGACAGCACCGGAAACAGTAACTGAAATGATGCGAAATGCTTTTGGGGCTGGCCATCCCAATTGAGGCAGCTCGACAGAAGCAGCGAATCCGGAATGAAGACAAGAGAACAGATACAAACGGGCGATCACCGTCAACAGCAAGAGCGCGCGCAACCGTTGACCACAGCACCGCAAGCAACTGTCTGGCGGAATTCCATCATGCGCATGCAACAGGCTGTGAAGGTTCAGCGTGCCGTGGAGCTGTTTCGTGGGAGTGCTTCTGCAGGGCGAACTCAGGAGATGGGAGAGAGAAGACAAATCAGTCATCCGGCGGATCGCTGTGAAATGGAAGCGCAACATGTAGCTGCAAAAGTTACAAATCACTCACGTTCATCGAAGCCCGCGATCAGCAGAATAGCTCCAGGCCCCGTCGCTCACAGAGCTCCGGAGGCTTGCGGCTGTAGCGGATGTTCCGCAACTGCTCCATGCAAGCACTGCGCCAGGAAGAAATCTCTGTTACAGCGGAGTAGCGAGGATGGAGCCGCGCATGCTCACGCAGCGGACGTCTCCGGCCTGCTGCACTCTTCTGGGAAGGCTCTCGAACCAAAGACACGTCAGCTGATGGAAAAACGGATTGGCCATGATTTCGGTCATGTGCGAGTCCATACTGATGCACATGCGGAGGAATCGGCGAGAAGATTGCGCGCGAAAGCGTATACCGCGGGCAGTCACGTCGTATTCGGAAAAGGGAAATACTCGCCCCAGTCAATAGACGGGCAGAAACTGATTGCGCACGAACTTGTGCATGTGGTGCAGCAAGCTCAAACCCCCTGCGCTCTGATCCAGCGCGACGAGGACACTTCTTTCCCGCCCCTGCCAACCTTTCAGCTAACCCCGCCGCGCATTGGCGAATCGATTGGCTGGCAGCGCAGACTTTTACAGCCGCCGTTATTGAATCTGAACATCCTGCTCGGATCTCCGACGCAACTGGATTTGAATGTGCTCGACAGGGAACTGGCAGCCGGTGGACCGTTGACGCAAACGAGAGGTGAAATAGGATACGGCTCGCAGCCGTGTCCGGGGCGTGGCAGTGCAAGAAACTGTCAGTCTTCGCCGGTGGCAGAAGATTCGCAACTGCCGCTGGAGGCCATGGTCTTCCCTCGAATCCCGCGTGTTTCGCCCACTGCTCCGGCAACGACCCCGCCTTCAATCGGCAGTCCGCTTCCATCGGGCACGACTCAGCCTCCCGCGACAACGACACGTCCAGCACCAGCGCCTCGTGCCTTAGTCGTCGGCGGCATACACGGCGATGAAGGTGGAGCACCGCAGCATGTCCTGATCGCCGAACGATTGCAGACCGAACTGAACGCCGGACTCGCTCGCGATTTCGACACCATTCTTATTCCGGTGATGAATCCCGGAGGACTCGCTGACAATCGACGCACGAACCGGCATGGTGTGGATCTGAATCGTAACTTCCCCGGCTTGCCGAACTTCCCTTCAGGGACGCCGGTAGTGGAGCAGCCGGAGACGGCAGCCGTCCGCCGCGTGGTGCAGATATTGCGCCCTTCGCGAATATTGGTGCTGCACGCTCAGGGTGATCCGGCTAAGGGGGGCGTCTACGCCGATCCGGTAGAAGGCGAAGCGCGTGAACTCGCATGCCGCATGGCTTTGAGGATGCGAGGCACGCCACCAGGAAGCGCTGTGGTCCCAGGCAATCTGCTGGAGCGAGGTGTTTGCGAATCGCGCTATCCCGCAGCTGCTGAAGTCGAGGTAACCACGGCCCAGAGCAGCCTGGGGGCGTGGGGCTCGGCGCCGACGGCGGTTGGCGGCGGCGGGGCCACCGTGATCACTCACGAAATTCCCGACAAAGACAATCTGACCAATCCGCTTCCGGAACATGGCGGCGGACGCAGCGTCGACTCGATGATGCCGGGCATCCGCGAATTTCTCCTGGACAGTCGAAGGTCGCCATCCGAGGCTGACGCGCTGCTGGCTCGCTCCGTGACCAATACCTTTCTTTCCGGACAGGATACGACTGCCGACGTGCAGCTCCGCGATGCCATCTCCGCGATTGTCAGACGGCGCTTCGACGATATGAACGCTTTCTACAGCGGGGTATGGCGAGACAGCCAGCCAGCGTCGGTGCGTCGGTCTTTACCTTCCCGTCTGACGATCGTTGCATCTACCGGGGTGAGAGACTTTTCTCGGCAGGCAGGCATCGTGAACGCGGAATTGCGCAGAACGCTGACGGCAAGCAGCACCGATTCGGAGATCGAACGGGAAATACTGAGGGTGATGGAAACCCGCTCCATGCCAGGCTTTTCCCGCCATCATTGGGGAACCGACATGGATATCGTTTCAGCCGAACGCGGCGATTGGGATCCGGTTTCCGGCCGTTTCCGCGCACTCATTCCTTTTCTGCAGGAACACGCGATGCGTTTCGGTTTCTTTCATCCGTATACAGCAGGCTATAGTCGTCCGGGCGGCCAGCCCACGCAGGCGGGTTTCCCCACCTCCACTGCTAGGCATTACCTGGAAGAGCCATGGCATCTTTCTTACTGGCCGATTTCCAATGTTTTACAAAGGCTCTGGCTGCAAACGTTCACGGGGCCTATACTGAACAACCTGATTCTCGAGACGGCACGAGCAGTCCACGGCAGCGTTCCGGAGGCGGCAATGGCGAGAGTTTTGGGCGGCATTGGACTTTCAAGCTTCCAAGGCAACGTAGCGCCCTCGCCCTGATTCCGGATGACCAGGAGGGAAACATTGGCACAAGATCAGAACCCAGGCACAACACCGCAGACCATTACCGCCCAGGGAGTATTTGGCTTGCCGCAGGGCTGCCGGGTGGTCCTCAACCATACCATGTCTGATTTCATGCTGCAGTTGATTGCGGCGGCAGCCCCGGCAGTCGCTGGTGCCATGGAGAACATCAATGGGCAAACTGCTGTCGTGGTCACGGCGAATGATGATCTCGTAGAAGTACGATTCGATAACCCCATCAGTCTGCCGGCAAACGGAGGCCGGCCAGCGATCTCGTGCAAGGATGCCTGGGCTCGTCTGCGTCGCACAGGGGAAGGAGTCTTTGAGTTTTCGACGGCTGCCACCAATCCCGATCCTCAAGGCCCGTCGCTCTCCTATCTGGTGGCTGGTCTGACGGCTGTTTCAGAGATGTCGATGATTATTTTCTCTGCGAACGGTGAACCCAAACTGCGGTCAACGCCGTCTTCCGGAGCCGGCGTCGCGGTCAATGTAGAAGCCTTCTCTGCGCCCTATCTGAGCTATGTGCCAGCCTTTCTGCGCTCCATCGTTCCTGGATCCATGAGCCTGATAAGCGTAACGCAGACCTTTTAACTGCCACAGCATGGGTTTTGCCGCAGGCTTCGGCAGATTTGCGTCTAATCAGTATTGCGAATATATTATCAATAATGCCAGCGAGGTATTCATCATGAAAAAACTCTCCACAACAGTACTTTCCGGATTTTTGGGCTCCGGCAAAACTACCCTCCTCAATCATGTCTTGAACAATCGCGAAGGCCTGCGTGTCGCTGTCATCGTGAATGACATGAGCGAGATCAACATCGATTCACAACTGATCGCGCAGAGTGGCGCAAACCTGAGCCGCACGGAAGAGAAGCTTGTAGAGATGACGAATGGGTGCATCTGCTGCACGCTCCGTGAAGATCTTTTGCAGGAAGTCTCACGCCTGGCGCGTGAACAGCGGTTCGACTATCTGCTGATTGAATCGACTGGGATTTCAGAACCCCTGCCCGTGGCTGCCACCTTTACCTTCATCGATGAAACCGGTAAGTCACTGTTAGAAGTGGCGAAGCTGGATACGATGGTCACAGTCGTGGATGCGGCGAAATTTCTCGACGATGTGCACTCCGCGGACGATTTGCTCGATCGCAAACTGGCGCTGAGCAGCAGCGACGAACGGACACTTTCCGATCTTCTGATTGACCAGATCGAATTTGCGAATGTGATCGTCATCAACAAAACCGATCTTGTCTCTCCGGATGAGCTCGCGCGGCTGGAATCCATCCTTCATCAACTGAATCCCGGCGCGGAGTTTATCCGTTCGCAGTATGGAAGAGTCCCCCTCTACAGCATCCTGAATACAAATCTTTTTGACATGGAGGCGGCGGAAACCTCGGCAGGGTGGGTACGGGAGCTGAATGGCAAACATACGCCGGAGACAGAAGAGTATGGCATCTCCAGTTTTGTTTACCGGGCGCGCCAGCCATTCCATCCTGAAAGGTTGGAAGCTGTTACCGATGAGGGCTTTCCCGATGTGCTTCGAGCGAAAGGGTTCCTCTGGCTGGCCAGCCGGCACGATGATCTGATCCTGTTTTCGATCGCAGGCAAAACGTTGACATTTGAACCGCAGGCAGCGTGGCTGGCTGCTGGTATGCAGGACGACGAACACGATGAGGAGACGCGCGCATACATCGGCAGAGTCTGGGAACCGCAGTACGGGGATCGCAGGCAGGAGATCGTCTTCATCGGCATGCAAATGGATCGCGCAGCGATTGAAGCTCGGCTCGACGCGGCGCTATTGACCGAGGACGAGATGATGAAGGGGCCCGAAGCATGGAAACGCCTCAACGATCCCTTCCATGAAATGTTCCGCGAAAACGATAGTGAAACGGTTGAGGTGTAGTGGAATCCATGGCAAAAATCTGCTCGATTACAGGCAAACGGACTCTCTTCGGCAACAAAGTTTCCCACTCTCACCAGAAGACCAGGCGGCGCTGGAAACCAAATCTTCAATGGAAACGCATTTGGGTGCCCTCTGAAAACCGCTTCGTCCGCATGAAGTCGCGCGGC
>JAATFH010000333.1 GCA_015655315.1 Terriglobales bacterium | reverse complement strand
AACTGTTTTATCTTCAGCCGTTTACCGCTAACAACAAGAAAAAGGCACGGGTTAGTAGTCCCGTGCCTTTTCGTTTTCAATTCGATTTCTGTTTCAGGTGGATGAGTTGACAGCATTTACCCTGGAAAAAAATACAGGGCACCTAACCGGTACCCTGTAACAGCAAATTTCCTTGCTCAAATCAGGTTAGAAAGTAACCTTTCCACCCAGCTGGAGAGTACGGATGTTTCCACCCTGGAACAGCACCGGACTGAGGAATCCGAATGTTGAGCCTGGGGTAAAGTCCTCAACCGATGGATCGGGGCTGCCGAGATACTGGTGGTTGAGCACGTTATAAGCATTGAGCTGCAATTGCAGATTTACACGCTCCGTGATCGGAACCGTCTTGAAGATGCTGGCGTCGAGGTTGTCGTAATCCTGGCCGCGCAGCGTGTTGCGACCTACGCCGGGGAATGGATTACCCAATAGCTTTGCAAGGGACTGATTGTTCCACAGCCAGTGGACCGCCGACGCCGTCGTTGGCTGATCGAAGAGATTAGTATCACCATTGGGTTGTGCATACACGTAATAGCCGGTGCCCCCGGTCGTGATCTTCTTATCAGGATCGTTGAGGTAAATGCCCACCGTATTGACCGGAGCCTTGGAGTTTGAGAGGACCGGACGAGCTGTGCCTACCCCTGCACCCGGAAGGTCGTAGCTCTGAATGTTATCGGGCTGATATTTATCTGGCGAGTTACTTCCAGCTATTGAGGTAGTACCCTGCGATACGGTGAAGGGCTGGCCGGTGTTGTATTGATAAATAGCATTCAGTGAGAACCCACCAAACAACTTACCCTGCCAGTCATGACGGCTCTGGAAGAAGGGTATCTGATACACGGCTGAAAGGCTGACAACGTTCGGGTATGAGAAGCCGCTGACACCACGCTCCGCGACGTTTGTATTCAACGGGTTCTGCGACTGCGAGGAAGTGCTTCCGCCTTCACCCGTGGCATAAATCTCGCTGGCGTTATCCACCGCCCGGCTATAGGTGTAGTTGATGGTGGATGTCAATCCATGGAAGGCCCTCATCGTCAACTGCGTCTGAAGCGAGTTATAGACGGAGAAAGCGCTGTTATTCCGGCTGCTTACATTGGTATGCGTGCAATCGGGACGTCCAAATCCGATTGCGTTCGGATCCGAGCAGAGTGCAGGCACCGGGTAATTTGGAAAGTCCGCAGCGACGGACGAGAGTAGCGGGTTCGTATTGATCGTCTGGAAGTTCCCAACTGTGTGGTTGCCGAGGTAACGCACTTCGGCGACGATGGCGGGAGCAATTTCATACTGCACTCCCAGCGTATAGGTCTGCGCATAGGGGTTATGGAAATTCGGTGCAACCGTCGTCTGGTTACGTGCCCCTGGATCTCCACCGCGCGGCAAAAGAGGCAGGTATTGCGAGCGAACGGATGCCCCGTCGATTCCGCCAGAGGACAAGCAGTTGTTATCGCAAAAAATGTTGCCGTCGTTGACGTAAGGAGCGGAGGCTGCTGCATTGGTAAAGATGTTATAGAAGGCAGGATCGGCGTTAATGGCGTAGCCGCCGCGAATGACCAGCCTCTGGCCCAGAAACGCGGGGTTATAGGAGAAGCCGAAACGCGGCTGGATCTTCTTGTAGTCCTGCGGAACGGATTCAAATGTGCGCTGCGAGAGCGGGAGGCTCGTATCCCAGAATGCTGTCGCAGGATTTGTTTCACGCGCTACGGTCAAGTCGTGCAGCAGATTGACCGAGGTGCTATACCACTCATAGCGCAAACCAATGTTTAATGTCAGATCCGGGCGAACCTTCCAATCGTCCTGGACAAATCCATCCACATCCGGCTCCTTGAATGGCAATACCGGATTTCCATCCGCCAGATTGAGCAAATCCCCCGCGTCGGCGGATCCCCCCTGCATGAAGCTATTAAAGTTGCCAAAGGTGTATGTGCCGTTATAGTTGTTCAGGCCAGTGTTTGGGGAGTTCTGCTTCTGAAACTCTCCGCCAAAAGTAATGCTGTGGTTTCCATGAATGTAGGTGGCGTTGTCCTGCACCTGGTTGACTTTCACCGTTCGGCCCTGCGGAAAAGCCGTGCTCAGACCGATGCTCAGGTTGTTGCCACCGATATCGACTTCAGCCGGGCAGGCGAGCAAATTGTTCACCGTGCAGGTGGGTAACGCGCCGGGGGTGAATACAAGCTTGGCCTGCTGGAAGCTGTAACGCAGCTGGTTGACCAGGAATGAGGAGAAACTATGCGTCCAGTCCGCGCCGATAGCATGGTTGGTGGAGGGTATGTTGTAGAAATCCCCTTGCGCAATGTCGGCGTCGGCAGTTCCGGATAGAGCACCTGTCTGGAGCGCGTCATAGTACATGTAGCGCACAAACATGCGGTCTTTGGTTGTCGGCTGCCAGTCCAATCTGCCTAAATGCTGCTGTGCACTTTGCGTTGCAGGTTGGAAGCGCTGGACGGCGCCAAACTCGACTGGAACCGATGTTGCCCCAACCTTTACAGGTTGGGTCTTGGTCACGCCGGAGACGACCGGATTACCAGATTTGATGGCAAAGGGACCGAAGGTGGCAAGAGCATTGACAGCTGGATTGCCGGGAAACGCCGCCTGAAGCTGTTGGATGCCAGTCGGAGTTGGCGTGAGCGCCGAGCCCGAGTTAGCAGGCGCCGCGCCTTCGTGGATTGGATCCCAGAAGGTGCTGCCAAAGAACCAAAGTTTGTCCTTAATAACGGGTCCGCCAAGGGTGCCGCCGTATTGATTCTCAACGTAGCGCGGAACTGTGGTAGGAGTGCAACCGTCGGAGGGATTTTCACCCGAAGCGCAGAATCCAAAGAGCGGGTTCTTCTGATCATTGCTCAGGGAGCGCAGGAACGATCCGGTATAGAACTCAAAGCCTGAACCATGGAACGAGTTGGTGCCGGCCTTCGTTACGTAATTGACAACGGCTCCGGTGCTGCGGCCATATTGCGCTCCGTAAACACCCGTGACCACCTGGACTTCCTGAAGTGCCTCTCCGTTATTGAAGAAAAATTGCGGACCTGAGACCGAGTTATCGTTGTTGTTCTGTCCGTCGATTTCAAAGTTGACGGAACGGCCACGCTCTCCGTTGACCGACAAGCCGGAATAGCCGTAGCTGCCGTTCGTATTGGCGAAATTGGCATCGTGCGCACTCGCCACACCGGGCTGGGCTGTCAACGCGAGCGTGTCAAATCCCTGGTTCACAGGAAGAGAAGTGATCTGCAGCGCAGTAAATTCCGTGGAAATCTGGGCCTGCGTGGTGGCGAGCAGCGGCGTGGCCGCTTCAATGGTAACGGTTTCGCTCGTCCCGATCGTAAGGGTCTGCTCTTTCAGGGCCGTTTCCGATCCAACCGTCACGTTGACATTCTGAAGCGTGGCCGTATTGAATCCCGTGGCGCTGATCGTAACTGTGTAAGTCCCGGGAGGCAGGTTACGGATGGCAAAGTTCCCATTTTCCAGGGTCGTCACCGTAAATTTGGCGTTCGTCGCGTCCTGCTTTGCGGTGATACTCGCATTGGTAACAACAGCTGCCTGCTGATCCACGACTGTACCCGTGATATATCCGGTCACGATCCCTTGCGCTATCGCTCTCACTTCGCTTAGAGCGGCTAACAGGCAGACCACCAGGATAATTTTGCTGATTCTTGACATCTCATTCTCCGGATGCAATTTCTCGATAGGATTCTGTTGAGAATAAAAGCAATTTTCATGCCGAATCGGGAATAAAAATTACATTTACGTAAATACAATAAAAACAAATATTTACCACTTGTATATGTATTAAACAATTAGTCAACAAACCCGATTCTCTTGTTAACCGGAAGTTATATACAGTTTTCTGTAGGCGTATCCCTTAAAAACTTTTAAACTCGGTGAAAAATCAATGCTCTCTCACGAATCTATTGCCGCGAGGATCGGCAAAATCCAGCAACAGATTGAAGCCGCATGTGTACGTTCTGGACGCTCCTCGGGCGATGTCCGTTTGATGGCTGTTTCCAAGACACACCCGGCAGAAGCAATCGCAAGCGCTTATGCCGCCGGCCTGCGTTTATTTGGCGAAAACCGCGTCCAGGAGTTTCAGCAGAAACTGCCTCTTTTGGAGGATTTGGGCGTTCGCGTGTCCGGGCACCAGGAAAGCGTTGACGGGATCGCAGAAATTCGCTTTATAGGGCATCTGCAATCGAATAAAGCAGGACGGGCTGCTGAGATCTTTTCCGGTATCGATACGGTGGATTCGCTGAAGCTGGCTCAACGGCTCGATGAGGCGGCGAGCAGGCTGGCGCGGCGGCTATCCATTCTGATCGAGATCAAATTGAGTGGGGAGTCGACAAAAAGCGGCCTCGCCCCTGAATCCCGGGAACTGGCCGAGCTGCTGGAGCGCCTGCCCGACCTTGCCGGCGTGGAAATGCGCGGGCTGATGACGGTTGCTCCACTCGATGAGAATTCGGAGACGGCGCGGAGCTGCTTCCGGCGGTTGTATGGGTTGCGCGAGGAACTGGCGGTGCGGTATCCGCGGCTGGATTTCAACGAGCTGTCGACGGGGATGTCCGGGGATTTCGAGATTGCGATCGAGGAGGGTTCGACGCTGGTACGAATCGGGACGGCGATCTTCGGCGCGCGTCCTCAACCGGCATGATTGCGCTGCGCGAGACGGCTTCTGGTGTGAGTTTTCCGGTCCGAGTGCAGCCGCGGGCCAGGCGCACGGAGATTACGGGCTTCATGGGCGAGGGCGACGACGCCGTGCTGAAGATCGCGTTGGCTGCGCCTCCGGTGGATGGCAAGGCGAATGAGGCGCTGATTCGCTTCTTTGCCGACTTGCTGGAGGTGTCGCGGTCGGCGGTGGAGATTCTAAGTGGCGGTCAGTCGCGTCATAAGGTGGTTCGCATTGCCGGCGTAAAGGCGGAGTGGGTGCGGGCGCGGCTGAGAGTTTGATTGCTGCAAACGCAGGCGCGATGGTCACCCACCAGGCAATTCAACCGCTCTATCTGTGCCCTCTTCCCTACTTTCCCGTACACTGTCGCTTACATCTCCTAAAGGAAGAACATGAGCCATTTGTACGCCGGGGTCATCGGCGCTATCGTTCTCACCCTGCTTGCGGTTTCGCTGACACGTCTGGGCAAAGTCAAAACCAAGGCCGATTATCTGGTTGCCGGGCGGTCCCTGCCTGCGTTTGTGCTGGTCTTTACACTGCTCTCTTCGTGGATCGGGTCCGGGTCGCTGCTGGGTGGAGCGGAAAACGCCTATAACCACGGATTTGTCGCCCTTTGGCAGGGCGGCGGCGGATGGGCGGGGCTGCTGCTGATCTATTTCATCGCACCCCGGGCGCGCCGCGCGGCACAGTTCACCATTCCCGATCTGCTGGAAACTCGTTATAACCAGACAGCCCGCGTACTGGGCGTCATTGCCATTTTGTTTGCCTACACGGCGATTACCAGCTACCAGCTGATTGGCGGCGGGGATATCCTGAGCCTCATCTTTCCCAGCGTCGTTTCGCCCGAGCTTGGCAAGTACATTATTGCGGCGTTTGTGATTGTCTTTACGGCAATTGCCGGCATGTCCTCGGTCGCGTACATGGATGTCGTCATCGGGATGCTGACCACGGTCACCATGCTGGTTGCGCTGCCCGTGCTGATGCATTCCGTTGGCGGCTGGGGCGGCTTTCACGCCGCGCTGCCGGCATCGCATTTCACTGCGCTGGGCGATCGCTCCCTGATCCAGGCGCTGGAGCTTTCAGTACCGAGCTGCCTGCTGATGCTGGGCAATCAGGCGATGTATCAGAAGTTTTTCTCGGCCAAGTCAGAGAAAGATGCGCGCATTGCGGTGGTCGGATGGATTGTTGGCACGGTGGTGCTCGAAACCACGATCGTCGTGCTGGCCATGCTCGGACACGTCCGCGCGATCGAGAGTCACGCGTCGCCTTTTCCGCGCGAGATTCTTGCATTTACAGCGCTGCACAGCCTGCCCGGACTGCTGGGCGCTCTGCTGATGGGAGCGATCTTTGCGAAGATTATTTCGACAGCGAATAATTTCCTGTTCTCCCCGGCGACGAACCTGGTAAACGACATTTTTGTCCGCTATATCGCACCCGGCGCCTCCAACAAGCGCATCCTGATCGTTTCGCGGCTGATGGTGGTGCTATTGGGCATCTGGGCGCTGTATCAGGCGCTGCATACCGGGTCGGTACTGGAAAAGACGCTCTATGCCTACACGATTTATTCGGCGGCGCTGACGCCCGTGATTCTTGCCGCCTTCTATTCGCGGCGCGCGAATGCTGCGGGAGCGGTCAGTGCCATCGGAGCGGGCACATTTATCACCGTCTTCTGGGATACGAGCTTTGTGCGCCATCACCTGCCTGCGGTTCTGGCCGATCGGAGCGCGATCTTTCCCGCGTTGATTGCAGCCGTGCTCTGCCTGGTTGTCGTAAGCGCGTTCACCCGGCCACCGCGCGAGGAACAGGTAGCCATTTTCTTCAGCAATCAGACATAAAAGAGGCAGGCGGCCAGGGGTTGGTAAAGCCGCCCGCCTTTGCAGTGTCGAGAGCGAAGTTTAGCGGATTGATTTCTCTTCCCCGCCGGAATTGGGACAACGCGTGAGCAGTCTGCGATGGACCGTTTGTTCGCGATGCTGAAGTCACCTGTTACGCTGGGCTATGGCCGTAGCCGTGCTCACGCTTGAGATTCGGATCGAGAGTGCTCACTCGCTCAAAGATCGAAGGCAGGTGGTACGCAGTTTGAAAGAGAAGCTGCAGCATGGCTTCAACATTTCGGTGGCGGAAATGGATGAGGCGGTCACCTGGCAGTCGGCGACTATCGGCGTCGCCGCAATCTCGGGCTCGCGTGATTATCTGGCTGGATTGATGAAGCAGGTTGAAGACGCCGCAGTGCGCATCGCGAACGATCTGGGGGCACAGGTCGCCGACGCATGGTGGGAATACACGGACAGCTGATCCTCTTGGCCATCTGCATCATATTGTGCAAAAAGTAACTTGCTTGTGTACGCTTAAGTAACCGCTTTCGCAGTTACGACATTTCCGTCGTTTAAAACTAATTTGGGATTGGCGTTCTCGACGAATCGTAATACAGTTCAAATATTGAGTAGCACTTGGGGGAGGGCTACTGAATTGTAACGCCTGTGGAATTACTTCCACAGGCGTTTTACATTTGCAGGGAACAGGCTTCCCGTCATGCAAATGCCGCGCCCTCGCTGCCAGCGAGTTTCCCTTCAAACTCTTCTACCGCCGCATCACAACATTTTTTCATCGCGCGCTCACTTTTGTGCATTGTGGGCCGTCTGGTCTGATATTCTCAATCGTTTAACCAAAGGAAGTTTGAGATGCCAGAGCAACGGGCGCGCAAGTACCACCAGGACCGTGTAGCGGAAACGCTGCGTGAAGAAATTGGGGCCATGATCGATGGCGAATTGTCCGACCCGCGGATCAGCTTTGCTTATATCAGCCAGGTCGTGCTGAATCCGGGAGGAAAGTCGGCGCTGATCTACGTAGCCGTAGACGGCGGCCCGGAGGAGGAAACCCAGACGATCGAGGGCCTGATGGCGGCAAGAGGCTACATCCGCCATGAACTGCTGGAGCGCATGGGCGTACGGCATGTTCCGGAGTTGTCGTT
>JAATFH010000157.1 GCA_015655315.1 Terriglobales bacterium | reverse complement strand
CGATGCCTCCCAGAATGACCGTGTCACCATTTGTCTGTAGCCATGTCTCTGCATCCGCAATTTTTTTCTCATAAAACTCATTGAGAATACCCTGAGGAGACGGGTTGGTATCCATGGCGTTGAAATGACAGATTCCAGCAAGTTGAGCAAAGTCGCCGCGACGCATTTCCATCTTGCCCTTTGATTCAATGAACTGCAGGCGATTGCTCGATTCAGCAAATTGCCCTAGCAGATGTTCCTGACCCTGTTGGCGGGCGGCTTCCAGTGCGATGAGCGCTGCGTAAGGCCTGACGGCTCCATCATAGTGTTTTATAAGCCGCACATCTGGAAAGGAGCTCCACCAACGGAATTCATGTTGAATCAGCGGCTTGTTGAGGCGTTCAAGAGGTGGCAGCACTAAACTACCTTCGCTCTTCGCCTCGGAATTAATAAAATCAGCAGGCAAGTCGGCATTATATCCACCGTCAGTCCAAATCACCGCCGCAGTAGGTTTCAGGGTTTTCGTATCCGCATAACACTGCCATGCAAGATGGCCAAATTCCGTTCCTGCTCCAGACTCGTTGCTCATGCAATATATGTTCGCCGAGACATGATTCACATCGCGACGAACGCTGAGATCCCATTGGTTCTTGAGCAGCGGATAATTGTCAGGCGTTGGCTTCGGCCACTGATAGCCATGGTACTGGGATACGCCACCCCAGGCGCCGAGAATTCCCATTTCACTCTGAACAAGCAGACCCACTTCATCCGCTACGTCGAGATATTCCGGGGGATACAGATAGGATTGGCAGCGCACATAGTTGTAACCGTAGGCTCGCAATTGTTTCAGCTTCTGCCGCCATTGTTGTCGATCCGTGTCTGGAGATCCCGTTTCAGGACATAGCGCAAAGTCGCCCGTCCCGCGCATGAAATAGGGCTCGCCATTAATTAAAAAGTGCGGTCCATCGGAACTTAGAGTAACAAACCCTGTCCTTTCGCTGAGAGCATCTAACACTGTGCCTTCGCGTTTCAGGACCGCATCTACACGATAGAGGTTGGGAGCGGTGGGACTCCATGGAGTCGGAGAATCCATGTCAATGACGAACTCCTGCTCAGCATGTGTCATCACGAACGTATGTATAGTTGTCTTTTTATCCTGTGAAGGCGAGGTTATTGCCACTTCCAAAGACAGTGGAATGGTGATCTCATTCTCGATATGGACACGAACACCTAGTTGGCGTCGGTCCAGATCCGGGTAAAGATAGAACTGTCGAAATGAATTGAATCCGGTTGCTGTGAGGTCGACACCTCGATAAAGTCCTGACCAGTTACCTTGAAAATTGAATGCCAGACCGAATATGCGGTTCTTCTCATGAACGCGCACAATTACAGAATTCGTTATGTCGAACCGCAACACGTCCGTTACATTGAACCCGAAAGGCACAAACGGCATGTCGTTCTCACCCAGCCTTGTGCCATTCAGCCACACCTCTGCGCTTGGGTGAACACCCCCAAAGTTCAGAAACACCTGCTTGCCGCGCCACGATGAAGGCGCATCGAACCGCTTGGCATACCAGCCCGTTCCTTTATAAGTAGCGCGTAGCGTTCGCGTTTCGAGTTGAAAATCCCAAACGTGGTCCAATCCATCGCTACCATGCCCCTGACCTTGCCAGCATCCTGGGACTTGAACAGTATCACTAAATCCTGCCGGGTTCTTGTGCCATCCTTCCTTGATTCCAATGTCGTGAGGGTCAAGCAGGAACTTCCATTCCCCGTCCAATTTCAAACGCAATTCCTGAGGATGAACCAGCAGGGGATTGACGCGAACGGGTGCCCGGTAGCGGTTTTCAGCGACGCCTACGGCAGCGCCGGGACGCGGGATTTGACTCGTCGCAGCCATGGGCATTTGTGTTGCCACAATGCTGCCTGCAAGTACTTCAAGGAAATCTCTGCGATTCATTTGGGCTTCCGTCGTAATTCAAGCGGGCGACATGGACTTCAACAAGCGATGCCAAAATAGTGGCGGTTAGCTATTCGCAGGTAATAGTGATATTTGCGATGTTTAACCATGCGAAGGAGCAATTGTGAGCACCACGGCGCTCTCTGGTGGAACTTCCCAAGTGGCTTCGGATCCAAAATTAAAGTGTCGTGTTGTGTCGTTTTGAGGGTAGCTCTGGGTAACTTCGAAGCCGGCTTTGCTGGTTACACCGGCAGTATCTTCATCGAGTGCAAAGCTCGCCGTAAGGGCCTGAGGGTTAGGATTAAAGAGGAGAATTAATCCTGTATTGTCGACCACGTGAATACTACCGTCCACCTTGCCCGCCGTTGGTGGATCGGGTAGGTCTTTGCGTACCTGGAGACACTTGATATTTGCCCTTCCCCAGTCCAGCCATTTCCGAATCTCTTGTTTGTCATTCTCTGGAATTCCAACTTTGGTCGGAAGATAAAAGAGCTGGGTCGGCGAACACGATAGAGCACTGAGCATGACGTAATCGATTTTGTCGCTCGGCCAGTTGGGTCCCTTGGCATTCATCTCAGCATTCATGCTTTGAGGCGCAACAAAGACTTGAGGCTGATCTAAATAGTGCGGAAAAAAGTTATCGTGTACACGCACACGTGACCATTTTCGGATTTTATCGCCACACATGACATTGACTGGAGACTTATTGAGCCCTGGTAATGGCTCGACCTCACCAAACTCATCAAGTGTGAACGTTGCGTCCGCATACCGATTAGACCAAATACCTAAGTCCTGAGCGGGGCGGCACATTGGACCGATAAAGATGTTCGGATATTTTTCACGAATCTTCGCCATCATCCGCTTTAGCGCTCGTTCGCAGGCATAGTTTGAATCGCCGGGCAAATGATCATGCTCGTCCGAAGGACAGTCCACAAGTGCAACAATCCCACCAGCTCCGAAAAAATCGCCATCCATGACCCATCCACCAAAGTAGCCCGTATTCATCCCGTCCATTTGAAGTCCCATAAGCCAATTCCAGAACGGCTCGTTGGCAATGCAATTTCCTTTGGTGACTTCGGTGAAGGTGCGCCCGGTGGGGATAGTGAAAGAACGTGTTCGCGGCTCGGGAAACATGAGCCAATCAGGCCGGTCTGAACGAAACGGCTTTCCTTCCTCCTTCCACCAGGGATGGGTATTGTTCATCGTCGGCCAGAAGATGACGTTCATCTTCTTTTCCTTGGCATGCTTCAGAAACTTTGTGACAAGTGGACCGGGAGCGTAGCGATCGTCCTGCCTGAGTGAATTCATCTTTACCGTTTCGCCACTCCACGGATGGCTATCGGTAAAGCCATCAAGGCCGCACTCCGCGAGAAAATCGACGGAACGCATATCCCCCTTAACCTGAGGCTCGGCTTGATAGGAGTAGTGTTCCATCTCGCACCACCAACCGCATGCCAAAGCTACAATGCCATGCCGCGGTGGACCAATGATTGTCGACGTCATCGCAACCATTGCCTCTGATTCCGATCGAAGTGGGCGAGTAGATTCCTCGGCTTCTGCCGCTCGTCTTTTGTAGACACCGACAAAGATCGGTTCCGATTCCAACTTTTCTCCCTGCTTAACCTTCAAGCTAGGCTTGTATGCCAGGCTTACTGTTCCATCTTCGGCCAGAGCGGAATCGTCGAACGGAAGTTCGACACCTGTGAATAGTCCACTCTTCGCCGAGCGGATGAAGTAGACGATATTTTTTTGATAGGGATACTTAGTAGCACGAAAGTTTGGTCCGGAAAATTTAAGTTTACTTACCGTCAAATTTACCAATCGGTAAGCAGACGGAGCGGTTACAGTGATCTGCTTTTCAAAGAAATGATTTCCTGCCTGCAAGCTATATGAAGCAACGACTCCGCGGGTCTCATCGCCATAGTTCGCTTCTACAAGCTCTTCTGATTGTTTCTTCAATGAACGCAATCGCAGGTTCTCTGGAGTAAAGCTGAATTCTTTGGCAATGATTTGAAAGTTGTCCCCATTTATCGTTATTGTCTCGTTTGTCAGCTTATTGACAATTTGCGCCAAGAAACCTGTATCTCCGTTGAAAGTCAGGCGAAGCACGCTATTCTCTATCTCAACAGGGGCTTGATGCGGAGCTTTGCCTCCTAGTGCTCGCGAAGCTGCCAACCCCAAGCCGCTTACACCCAAGGTAGTTACGAAGGTGCGGCGAGTGATGCCCCAATCTCCTGATTCACCCTTCATCTGTCACATCCTCAAAGTTGATCTGAAAATCTAAGCAGGTGTTTAAACAGTTTTGCGATAGAAGAAATCGTGCACTGCTGCGGATATATCCTTCACTGTTGTCTGCGCATCTGCAATTGCTGAAGTAGATCGAGCGATTTTTCGACCACAAGCTCTCCGCAATGTGGCCTAAGAGCAACCGGAACCAAGTATGCCTGGAAAATTAAATCGGGCACCGCATATCGAGCGTGGATCGACCAACCTTCTTTCGGGAAGGCGTCACGTGTCGGAATGTAGCAGAGGCAACCATTGCTGTATCCCAGGAAGAGCGTGTTGGGCAAGGGAGATCGCTGCTTCACTTGCATGCCAAGCAGGCTGAATGTCTCTCCCGGTACCGCAACGATGACAATATCTCCTATCCTGATCGCCTGTATGGGTATCTCAAGCACGGGCTCTTTGCCGCTTTTAACGAACTTCACCAGCTCACTCGCCCAATGTTTATAGCGTCGTGCGACATTCAACTGACCACGGGTTGCATCATTTGGCAGGCTTGTGAGCAGGGACTCGCATTCTTGCAAAATCTTCTCGGCTTCTTCCAACGATGGAAGCTCCTGCATCGGCAACCGCAGAAGTTCTTCTTGCACGTCTATCGTCTGATCCAATTCGCGCTCTACAGGTATTCGAGGATAGAAGGGAATCTTTGCCAGCGATCCGATATAAGTCCGCTGACTTCGAACGGTATTTGTGAAAAGAGTAGAGTGAACCTTTAAGACTTCTGCGCCCAGGGTCAAGCCGATACGGGTTTTGGCATCGGAGTCATCCGGATTAGATCCGATGCCGGCTATCGGGTTTACATCTCCTGCGTTTGCTTGTAAGAAAAGGCTGGGACATCCGAGATTACCTTCAACCAATTCTCGGGCGGCGCCTATATAGTCGGCAGACCAGCGAAGGGACTTGGGCCCCATCGTTACCGTGTGACATCCGTGAGAAAAAATAACGGCAACAGGCTCTCCTTTGAGGTCGTCAATACGAATCACTCGGACTTCATGATCGACAGGGCCAGAAGGATTCTCGCCTAAATAAATTGAGCCATCGGGTTGTGCTTCACGCCGGTTGATGCCGATATGTGCTTCACCCACGCCGGTCCCGATCCTGGCCGGCACCATCTGTTGAGCGGCTTGCGCCGCAAGCGCGGGGATCTGAACCTCAAAGCCTGCTGCATAACCCCTTAACAGTTTTTCCTGGCTTTCGTCATCAAAATCATACTGAGAAGACTGCAACGCTGGAGCACAATGAGTATGGCTGAAATTCAGCAGTACATGCGATGCCGATGTTTCCAGTCTGCGTGCGATCTCGTCACGTAGGATAGAAACAAAAGGCTCCAAAATAAATGCCAGGTCGAAGGATAATATGGCAAATCGAGTATTCCCCTCCGCAAGCACGAGAGCAGTGCAATAGAGTTCCCCATCCTTACCCTCGGCTACACCTTCACGCGCAGCATACCCGAGCATGGGCATACCAATTGGAGGCGTAATAACACATCGTGCAACTCCAGCTAGAATCATCCGTGACTATCGACCCCATGCATAAGACTTTTCTTATCGCTATGTTGCGTGAGCTGGCTACTGTCGCAAGCCAGCTCATCAAAAATCAGGTTCAGGTGAAGCTCAAAACGCCAGATTGGTTTTCGTACTTCGATCACCAAACAAACTTAAGTGCAAACTGGATTTGTCTACCTGTTCCAGCGCTGGTTATCGTGCCATAGCTTGCCGTGCCAACAGTGGCATTAGGATTATGGAAATTAACAAAATTCAAGCCGTTGAAGAATTCAGACCTGAACTCGAGGAAGTGCGTATCGAAAACAGGAAACGTCTTTAAAACTGCGAAGTCGAGGTTCTTTGTACCGGGGCCCACTAGATAGTTAATGCCGGCGTTCCCAAATGAATAATAAGGAGGATTTACAAAACAATCAGTATCGAACCAGCGGGATTTATTTCTTTGCCCCGTCGGGAGATTTCCATTGCAGACACGGTTTGGTTGCGGCGATGGAAAGATGAGACCCGTGTCAGATTGATCGGTCGGTGTGGACACTGAAAAGGGATAGCCGCTCTGAAGCGTCAGGATTCCATTGACGGTCCATCCACCAAAGGCCTGATGCATGAAACCTTTCGAATTTGCTTCAAAGGGTAGGTTGTAGACCAGACTGGTTACCCATCTTTGACGTGGATCATCAACGCCAGGTCCTCTATCTAATTGGGTCCATCGATAAGAGATCGTTCCCCACCCCCCGGTTGTCTGGATGGAACTGGCGAATGTGTACGAGCTTAGAAAGCTCAGTCCATGGCTGAGATCTTTCCGCAAGGTTCCTTGCAGGCTCTCGTAATACAGGTCACCGATGCCACGATCGGTAAGCATGTAGCTAAAGTGCGGGTATGGCCGAAGAGGCTGAATATCCGTTGTGCCCGGCGGCGGTGGAGCAGCCAGTTGATTCATATCTGAACGTGTCGACTCGTGCTCTCCTCGAGCCCCGACATAAGCCACCTGAGCAAATGTGTTCCATGGCAGTGTCGTCTGTACACTCAACGTCCACTGCTGTACATAGGCGGTCTTTCTATCAGTAATATCAATAAGGCCTGAGCCGGGGGCTCCCTGTGGTGTCACTGAAGCTGGGGGAAAGAGCGTTGAAATATCAATACCCGATGTAGTTAGGCCGCCCGTAGCTGAGTAGCTTGGCTGGAATAGTGGGAGCAGGCCACCCCAGACGAGTTCGTTGCCGGGTATGCGGTCATAAAAAATGCCATAACTGCCTCGAATCGAAACTCTGTCTAGCGGTGAATAGGCAAAGCCAAGTCTTGGAGCGAAGTTTGTCCATCGTGAAGTGAGCGGGGATCTGCGGGCGCCGTTGACGCCTGCATAGACAACTTGTCCAGTATCGAAATCGAAGTACCCGTATTTGTTCTGGGTTTCGTATGGCGGTTGGCCATATTGCCAGCGAAGCCCATAGTTCAGCGTCAGTTGCTTAGTGAGGTGCCAATTGTCATTGGCATATACTTCAGGGTCCCAGGCGCGAATATAGAAAGGAGCTATGGGTTGCGATCCCGAAACACTCTGCGGTTGTCCGATCAGGTAATCGGCTACCGGATTGCCGGTATATTGACCGGAGAAATTAAAGATACCAGACTGACCGTTGGCGGCTATATCATGCAAATTTCTACGAGTAAGCCTGCCTCCAAGCGTAATGTCATGACGCCCTCTGGTAAGGGACAGATTGTCAAGATATATCTGGTTGGTATTACCGGTAACTGTGCAATTCTCAAATGTAAAGCCTAGCGATGAATAGGTCGCGATATTAACTGCTGGGAGTGAATTACAAACCTCTATCTTATTCAGATTTTGAAGCCCTAGCTGTGCAGGATAGTCAGGTCCACTTGCATTTGCTGCGGAACCGGTGTCCAGGAAAGTACGGTCCAGCCCTGCTCTGAAATTGTTGACCGTGTATGGACTAAATATATGGGTCCACGATAGAGCCAGATTTCTGGTGTTCAGTGGATTGATATTGCCATTTCCGGGGAGAAGTGAAGTAGTGTTTTGATCGGAATCAAGATAACTAAAACGCCCGAAAATGCTGTCTTTATCGGAGATTGTGTAGTCAATCTTGGCATTGTATTGCGTGTTGTTAAGAATATAGCTATAGGAACCAATTAGATTATTGCCACCAAAGCTCGGATTTGGTGGTCCCGAGGGGGCAGGAACATAGCTATTAAACTTAGAGGCAAAAGGCGAAAAATCTGAGGTGGGAATCTGGTTGCCAGGGTAGGGAAGGCCCGTAGAAGGATTGATGATGGGCGCTTCGCCGGCGAAATTACCTTGCAATTCAGCTTGAGTAGGAACTAAATACGATTGTGTGAAGCCTTGCCGAATACGAAGCCCGTCATAGCTGCCGAAGAAAAATAGCTTGTTTCTAAGGATGGGGCCTCCGAGGCCGCCCCCGAACTGATTTTGCCGGTATGGTGGCTTGTTGATATCAAAGAAATTTTTTGCATCCAGTACATCGTTACGCAAAAACTCATAGGCACTTCCGTGAAACGAGTTTCCGCCGGACTTGATCACTACATTCACGACTCCTGGCAGTCCGAATTGTGGAGAGAAGTAACCCTGCTCAATCTTGAACTCTGCTATCGAATCCGGAGGTGGTTCGAATCCAGCCGCGCCATAGTAGTCATGTTTGCTCTCTATTCCATCAAACAAGAATTCAGCGGACGATTCTCTCGATCCATCGACGCTGACAGTGAGAGAAGCTCTGCCGCCGCTGAGGGACTGAGTTGAACTCGACGGAGACGGTGGGTACGCACCGGCAGTCAAAGTTGCCAATTGAAGAAAGTCACGGCCATTTAAGGGCAGACTGGTCACAGTGCGGGACTCAATCACGTCGCCCAGCCCGGGAGTATCTGTGTACACGGTAGTTGCATTGGCGGCAACTGTGACCTGCTCCCTGCTTTGTTCTACTTGAAGGGAGATATCCTGACGAGTAGGAGAGTCGACCTTCACCACCAGGCCTTTGATCACAACTACTGAGAATCCCGACTTCTTGGCCGTCAATTCATAGGTCTGAGGAAGAACGAGATTAAAAATGTAGCTTCCTGTGGAATCGGTGACGGTCGTCCTTACCGCACCTGTCTCGACACTTCGCAGTGTCAGATTGACGTCCGGGACGTTCGCGCCAGTAGGATCAACAACCGCGCCCGAGACCGTACCGGTGGTCTGTGCATAGGTAGCTTCCATCGAAGCTGCAAACCATATCGCCGCCGCAAAAATAAACCTGCATGTACGTGTGCCGTTTTTCATCCCGATCGACCTTCCTGTATATAAAACTTCGACCGATTGCCGAATTTGAGCTCTGACTATCGAAGAATTGTCCTCGTGTTCCGAGGCATGAGGCAAAGCATCGGCTCTCAGTCGTGGAATATAGGTTTTGAAATGTTGCATGTCAAGCATATTGTTCTTTAATACGCAACTTGAATGGGGGATAAAGAAAAAATCTATATGGCCCTGCAGAAATCTTGCGAAAGGAGGCCAGGGACAAGGACATCGCATGGATGATTGGCATTTCCCGTGTTTTCAAAGGGAAAACGCTCTGCGGTGCTGATCGCGAGATGTTTTGCAGTCGAAAGATGGTGAGTTCGAAAAAGTCATTCATGCTGGTTGCTTGATGAGAAACTTACATCTATCCTTTTATGGAAGTACAGTTCCGAAGGGGCCATATTTTCTGCTTTTACACGCAGGCTGAGAGATTGAGACTTTAGCTTTGCGTAAAAGGCCAAATTGCACGACTGCCCCTGAACCGTTTTTCGTTTATTTCGGCGAGTGTAGTCGCAACCCTGCCTCATGTCTTCCGCAGAGTTGATTTATTTGTGTATTTGATTTGCCGACGATAGGGTAGTAAGCGATCGGGCTTGCAGGTGGAGAGATAAAATTCTTATCAGATAAGGCGCCCTTCGGGCTCTTCTTGCAGGTGGAGGATGCTGGTATTTGTGGATTCCGCATTCGAAAGAAATTGTTGTCGCAGCGTGCGCGGTCCTCGTCCCTTAATCCTCTTGAACTGACGATTGAAATTGGAGTAGTTTCCGAAACCCACGCTAAAGCTGATTTCTACGATACTCAGGTCGGTCTCAGTCAGCATCTGAGCGGCGGCTCCCACACGCAGCGAATTGAGATACGCCGTCATCGTGCTTCCTGTAGACCGCTTAAAAAAACGACAGAGAGATGCCCGGTCCATGTGGACGAGACGAGCGATCGAAGCAAAATCAATCTCTTCATCAAAATGGTCTCTCAGGTACGAACAGATTGCATCGATCCGTTTTTGATCTTCGACCCGGCACATCGGGGATACAAGGTCTGTGGAAAGCACCTTTGCCGCTGGCTCCATTGCCAAATCCAACAATATGCTCAAGATACTCACGACGCGACGAGAAGGAGAAAGGGAGGGAAATTCAGTCATCCTTTCAGCGACGGAGCGTCCTGCTTTTGTGTGTCCAAATGCTAAGCCTGATGCGGACCGTCTCAATAAGTGACTTATGGGCTTCATTTCCTCAATGTTTAGAAAGTTTTCTCCCAAAAAGTTTCCGCGAAACTGGATGTCCACAGCGCGGTGACAGCGTGCTCCGTGAAAGTTCGCAGGACATGAACGCCAAGTGTGAGGCAGATTTGGTCCGAGCAGCACCAAGTCCCCAGGCCCGTATTCTGAGACACCATCCCCGACCAGCCGCTGACCATCGCTATCCACGATTAACGTCAATTGGAACTCAGGATGATAATGCCAATACATGGGGAACTCTTGGTCGACGCGCTCGAAGACCAAAAAGGAAGACTCACCGAAGGTGACCTTCTCAAACTTTGCCCGCATGCGCGCATTCTAGCGCAGTACACATTTTTTTCATCGAGTTTTTTTCACATTTGTAAATGGCGTACACAAATGGCTCAATGCTTCAGAAGACTTTCAGCGAGCTAACGATATTCTGTCGCAGTTGGTTCAATTCTCCAGTGCATAGCGGCAATCCAAAGTAGTACGTCCGCATACTACGGACATTAGAAGATTTAGCTCGAACTGACCATTTGAATTCGACACAGGCTATGAAGTTTTCTGCTCTTCATAAATTTCGATACAAGCTGAAGGCGGGTGAGCCTCTGTATGGTCTATGGGTCACGCTTGAGGCTGCGGCTGTGTCTGACATCGCGGCTGGCCTGGGCTTTGACTGGATTGTGATTGATGCCGATCGAGGCCATCTGGATTGGGCCGAGGTCCTTGAACATGTACGTGCCACTGTTCGCAGTGACACAGTTGCGCTTGTTCGAATAGCAGAGGCAAGTCAGGGAGTCATAGAGCGCGTAATAAACGCTGGTGCTGATGGCATAGTCGTTTCAAAAATAGAAACCGCAGCGCAACTGCAGTCAATTATGCAGTGGTCGAGGCGGGCATTCGTTGATATGAGCGGAATGGGCCTCGACCGAGCGACTTGTTGGGAAAGCGATATCGCCCAACAGGAGCAGGAATCAACCTCGAATATGTTAGTAGTTCCAATGGTAGAAGCCTCCTCGTTAAAGGGTGGCATAGATCGAATATTAGAAATTGATGGTGTCGAGATATTCTTCTTCAATTCTGCTGTCTCAGAAGACGCCAATGTGCTGGCTGTTTGGGACTCGATAGTCCGCGAGCTTCACAAGCGCGGGAAGTACGCCGCCACTGTTGCCACGAGTGCCGAATCTCTTGTGGACTATCGAAGTCATGGTTTCAGCGTGCTGGGAGTAGGCTGCGACAGCGCTATCATTTCTCACGGCATCCGCAAATTGCTTGAGGCTGTAGGTCGAACAGGTAATTCAGAATCAATCATCCATCGTTAGAGCTGTTGTTAGAAGTCAATATTGGTCAAATGGTGTACGAGTGTGAAAGCGAATGCGCTACAGATCTTCCGGCAAAAACTAATTTCTGATGAGCCGGTCTACGGCCTTTGGAGTACACTGCCTTCTCCTGCTACCACGGAGATGGCAGTGGCTGCAGGTCTTGATTGGGTGGCCATTGATGCCGAGCATGGCTCGTTTGACTGGAGCAGGATAGAGGCTCATGTGCGGGCTACCGTGCGTAGCTCAACCGTGCTGATTGTGCGGGTCTCAGAGTTGAACATCAGCCTTTTCAAGCGATCTCTCGATATCGGAGCCGATGGTGTGGCTGTTCCGTTCATAAGTACCGCGGAAGAGATGCGCCGCGCTGTTGCATATGCGCAGTTTCCTCCGCGCGGACTTCGAGCTGTGGGCGGTGATCGAGCAACTGGATGGGGACAATGTTTCGCTGCTCACGTTGCCGAGGCGAACGAAAATGTATTTGTCCTGCCTAATCTCGAAACGGTAGAAGCCGCTAAGAACATAGACGCACTTCTGAAGGTGCCAGGAGTGGATGTTTACTTTTTCGGGCCAGCTGATTTCTCCGCAAGCGCGGGTTATGCAGGGCAATGGGAGGGTCCGGGCGTTGCCGACAGGTTACTGAACATGAAAGACCGTATTCGAGCAGCCGGAAAACATTGCGGCATCATCGCGACAAGCGCCGATGACCTGCTTCTACGTCGCCAGCAAGGTTTTCGAATGATAGGGATCGGAGTGGACAGTGGTTTATTGATCAATGGTCTTAGACAGACTCTAGCTTCAATTGGCCGAGAAACCTGGCTGACACCATCACTTATTCCTCCACCTCGTACCACCTGACGGTCTATGCATACCGATTCCATGACACCCGAAAATCAAAAACGCCATTTTGCTGTCGCGCTCACTGCCGATTTTTTTAATGCCCAGGGCAATCTCCAGTTTCGAGATGTTGGACTCTCCGTTTTAGAGCGGCAGCCGGGGATGGAGATTGTACCCATGAAGGTGTTCCACCAATGCGTCAAAGCCGAGCAACTTCAAGGCATGCAGGCCGCGATACTCATGGAGGCAGGCGTCGATAAACACACTGTTTCCGATAGTAAAGACCTGCTGGCCTTGGCGCGGTTTGGCGTAGGCTACAACGATGTCGATGTCCAGGCATGCACTGAAGCGGATGTTGTGTTCTTTACTGCAGCCGGCGGGGTGGATTACTCAATGGCTGAAGCAACAGTCGGTTGGATGATCTCTCTGGGACATCGGTTTCGGATGAAAGATCAACTCGTGCGAACTGGCAATTGGGATCAGGCTCCTCAGTATGTAGGGATAGAGCTGCGAGACCGAACGTTCGGTACTATCGGTTTCGGCGGGATAGGCCGAGCTACTGTTAGATTGCTGAAAGGATTTGGCATGGCACAGCCACTTGCCTTCGATCCATACTGCGACCCTGTAATAGCTCATCAATATGGCGTAGAGCTAGTTTCTCTGGATGAACTGATGCGGCGCTCCGACTTTGTTTCGATCCATTGCCCTCTGAACGAGAACACACGAAATCTGGTCGGCCGAAGAGAGTTGGCCCTGATGCAGCCCGAGGCATTTCTCATTAATACTGCTCGGGGAGGAATTGTCGACGAAGATGCATTGTTTGATGTTCTCGAAGCCGGACGGATTGCAGGTGCTGCATTGGACGTATTCGTGGGTGAACCTTTTGATCAGCCTCATCGCGTCTCGGTCTTGAACAATGTATTGCTGGCCCCGCACGCAGTTGGCTTAACGCATGAAATCTATCGTGACATCGGGAAAGCTGTTTGCGAAGGTATGGTCGATGTAGCATTGGGACGACGACCGCACAGTGTCATTAATCCTGAAGTATTTGATCGTCCAGGCTTTCAGCAAAAGTGGGCGCGGCTTCAACTTTAATCTAAACATGCCTTATGGCATCATCGGGTCGGGATAAAACTTCATGAACCATGAAAGAGTGCTAACAGCCGGTGTAGCGAGGGTGGATATCACTCCACCCATCGGACAACGCATGCAGGGAATCGTTCGTCGCATCGAACCATCCGTGGGGATCGAGTCTCCACTGCTTGCCACAGCATTGGTAATTGACGATGGCCCAACGAAGGCAGTCATCCTGGACTGTGATCTGTTGGGATTCGATATACCTCACTCCGACGACCTGCGCCGTAAAATCGGCGCGGGCATCGGAGTCGGTCCCGGCCATGTCCTGCTTGGTACTACGCATACTCATACCGGGCCCATAACATTTATTACTACTGGCCTCGGAATCACTTCATGGGGTGGTGAGTTTGATGACAATCTGGCCGCTGTTAAAGCCTATCTCGTCAATTTGGAAGAGCAACTGGTTGGCGTAGTACAAGCCGCGGACCGGGATCGTATAGCTGTCCGCGTAGGGTCGGGAAGTAGTCTTGCCAATGTTGCCATCAACCGGGAGGAACATCTCGAGTCTGGCAAGACCGTTCTCGGTAGAAATCCAACAGGTCCCACCGATCACCGCGTTGAAGTGCTTCGTATTGATCGGCTTGATGGCCGTCCGCTCGCCGTTCTTACCGGGTACGCCGCTCATCCCGTTGTTATGGGATGGAATGCCATGGAGCTTAGTCCAGACTATCCTGGCGTTGTTCGCAAGACAGTCGAACAACTTATTGGTGCCAAGTGCCTGTTCATGACTGGGGCCGCTGGGAACCAGGCCACGCTGGAGTTTCTCCAGGACGACTGGACAGAAATGACACGCATGGGGATGCAGATCGGTTGCGCTGCCGCACAAGCGGCGGCGTCCATTGACACGCGTCCTCACCATGTTTCTCGAGAACTCGATGCATCCTTGTCAAACCTTGCCGTGTATCGCAAGGTCTTTCTCGAACACGAGCTTTCTCCTTCATTGACGGTTGCCAGCAGACGAGTCGTCGTGCCGTATGATCGCTTGCCAACAATAGAGGAGTTGCAGACTAAGCTGAAAAATGCCGAGTCTCAGATTCAGGAGTTGCGCTCTACAGGTGCTCCTTCAGGCCGTGTGTACGCTGCATCCGTGGCACAGCACTGGGCTCAGAATGAGCTTGAAAATGCTATTGCCGGAACGCGTAAGGATTCAGTCGATTTTGATATTGTTGGTTTCTGTCTTGGGGATTTCGCTATTGTAGGCATGCCTGGAGAACCGTTTGTTGAAATCGGATTGACTGTAAAACAAAGATCAAAAGCGCGCCACACGTTGTTTTGCGGATACAGTACCGGCCTGCTCGCATATTGGCCCGATGCGGCGACTGTCGAAAATGGCACGGCAATGTCAGTGACCAGCGCAATTGCCACGCATGGACTTTCCGCGCCCCCGTGCGTGAATAACCACAAGATTATTTGCGAAGCATTCGACACGTTGCTGACCGAACTTGGAATCTGAGAAGAAGTGCAGTGAGATTGCTCTTTTAATGTTTCCACTCGTAATTCGAAGCTGGATGGGGTAAATCACGACCCGACTATTTAAGGAAACAATTTGATTGACAAGAAACACTCAAAGTTGCTACTTTGAGGCCTCATTTGCATTGCTGAATTTCGAGTCCATAACTCTGGCTCAAACCTTTCAGCTCTTTTGCTGTTGGAGGTTAGATTTGACAAGGAAGAAGAACTCTGTTGCCGTAGCCTGTCTTCTCGGTATGGTATGGGGACTATTTGCCTCATCGAAAACACTGGCTGCTTCCCTGGTAGCGGGTGGAAAGCCCGAGGCGGTCATCGTGGCCAGTCAGGATGAGTCCAGCCGCTTTGCAGCCGGGGAGCTCCGGCGGTACCTCGAAACTTTCACGGGAGTGAAGTTGGATGTTCTTACTCCGGCAGAGGCACGGCAACGCCCTGCAAATCTTGCCTGGGTGCTGGTAGGCGGACCGCAGAGTAATGATCTGGTGCGTGCGGCATCCGAAAAGCGCCTGGTGTCATTCGACAATCTAAAGGCCGACGGTTTTATCCTGCAAACCATTCAACTGGAAGACCGGCAAGCTCTGGTCGTCGGAGGCAATGATGAAGCTTCGACAATGTATGCGGTATATGACCTGTTAGAGCGATACGGCGCGACTTTTCTATTGACGGGAGACATCTTGCCCGAAAAGGTTTCCAGTCTTGAGCTACGCGCGTTCAATGTTCGGAGCGAACCCGCTTTTCCTCGACGTGGTTTGTTCGTTTCATTCATATATCCAAATCGTTCCGTTATGTCCGTGCCGGAGGAGAAGCAGTTCATCGATCAGATGGTCAAGATGAAGATGAACTATCTTGTCATCTTCCAATTTCCTTATGAGCCATGGCTGAAGTATGCGTATCACGGGGAAACAAAGTGGATGGGTGATGTAGCGGGCAAGGAATCGGGCTACGACCAATGGTCGCGCGACTTTGGATCATATAAGACGACAGGAATCATTGGCGAAGAACATTTCAAAGCAGCGGGAGTTTATCCTCGACTGGAGCCGCCAGAATTCCAGCACATTGAGAACAACGAAGATGCGTTTACAGCAGCGAAGAGCTACCTGCAGGAGACCATCGCGTACGCTGTGAAGCGAAAAATTAAGGTCTGGATGGCGATCGATGTAACATCGGCAGCTCCCAATCTGGCACGCTACACTACGCGAACTTTGGCGCTCCCCTTTCACCCCATCTTCGGCACGTTCATCTGCCCAAATAATCCCGTGTCCTGGGAACTCAATGAATTACAGGTTAAGGCATTGGCAGAGAATTATCCTCAGGCGGAGGGATATTTTCTGAGCTTGGCCGAGGCATATCCTGTATGCAACCAAACAAAAAAGGATCGAGATTTTTACCTGGGT
This sequence comes from Terriglobales bacterium, assembly GCA_015655315.1. Lineage (GTDB taxonomy): Bacteria > Acidobacteriota > Terriglobia > Terriglobales > Acidobacteriaceae > Alloacidobacterium. Next base: position 5,121 of record JAATFH010000157.1, on the reverse strand, counting down.
TTACGTTCACTGTATCCGGATGAGCCCCAGGCCAGAACAGCATTCACAGTTGATATCGTTCAAGACAACGACACCTTGTTGGATTCCAATAGCGGCTCGGTCTATGTGATCCAAAAGCTCATGGAGGCAAAGAACAGGATTGCCCCAAATGCTGCGATCGGTATCCTGGGACTCGGGCGTCTTTACATGGCACCGTATGTAGACAAAATGTTTCCTAAGAATGTGCCTTTTACTGACATGGAATCCAGCGGAGTATGGACGCCCGGTGGTGTACCTATGCAGATGTTCGGTGGAATGGGCAGCCGGGAAAATACATTAAGTAATCGTATTGACGACGATGGCGGCATGCTTGGCATGCAATTCAATGTCAATCTTTACTATCGGGATCAGGTACTTGAGGGGGGATTGAAGTACGGGTTGGCCGGCTTCGACTCCCAGATGAATCGAGCCAGAGGTACTGAGCCAAACACGAAATACATGGCAGAAGGCGAGTGGAATCCTCATCTCACACCAGATGAGTTTTACCGTGATTACACGTTGCGAATCTTCGGTGAACAGGCAGCTCCCAAGGTGCTTCATGCGTTTCAGGTTCTCGAAAAGCATGAAGAGTATCTTGGATGGGGAGCAGCGGCGAATTTTGGCTGTTGCGGACCGCCCAGAGAGTTGGATATTGCATACCAATATTCGAAACAGCCCGATCTGTTTGACGGTCCCAGGATCAAGGGATGGCGGACTTTCATCAGCAAATCCCATGACAACATAGCCTTATTTACGGGGAGCATCAAGATGCTTCGCGAAGCGTTAGCAGACATGCAAAGCGCTCAACCTTCCGCGGCACGCCGTTCGCAGCCGTATCTGGCGTTTCTTATAAATCGAACTGAAGCCTACATTCTCCACCTGGAGACGTTGATCGAATGGAATCAGGCTTATATTGATTTTGACAATGCTTTTCAGTCAAAGGATCAGGGCGTGGAGCAAGCGGTATTTGTTCAACAGCTCGATGCAAGTCTCAACAAATTTCATGATGCCCAGGCAAAGGCCAAAGTTACAGCCGAGAAATGGTCGCAGCTTGTCGATCATCCATCCGACTTGGGTGTTCTATATCGAATCGATACGTTCATGGTGTCTGGAACCGATATAACTGTCGAGTTGATGCAGAATGTAGACAACTTCTACCACGGACGAGACTATGTAAAACCAGTGGACTTCGACAAAGTATATGTAACATGGCCTGTTTTATCGACCACTCCATGGCAGGCTTCGGAAGATACACCCCCACAATAGCTTCGTCTGACAAATTGCACCATGACTCGAGCGCTCATAATATATTCGGGAACTGCCCATGAAAATAAAGTCGGTCACAGCTCATCCACTGCAGTACCCGGAGCCGCATGATCACGGGAAGCTGCGCTGTATCACGCTGGCGCGAGTCGAAACAGACGACGGGCTGGTTGGATGGGGGGAATGTATATCGCAGTTTCCAGAATCGGCGCTCGCTACGAAAACGATTATTGAATGCGGCTATGCTCCTTTGCTTATAGGAGAAGACCCCAGAGATGTGGAACGGCTGTGGTCTGCCATGCTCGCGCGAATCTGGTGGTATGGACCACAAGGCATCGCGGCGTTTGGTGTGAGTGCCGTAGATGCCGCTCTATGGGATGTAAAAGGTAAAGCGCTGGGCATGCCAGTGTGCCGTCTCTTCGGTCAGTTGAAAGATTCAGTTGTGGCGATGGCTTCCATTCACCTCAACATGGATGACTTGGACTGGACAGTGCAAGAGTTCGCTTGGTTTCGCGAGCAGGGATATCGAGTTGTCAAGGGAGGTTGGGGTAAGCGTCCGGAATCGGTATTCGGCATGAACCGTGAACGAGATATATTGCTTGCAAAACAGATTCGGGAAACGATTGGACAGGACATAGAGCTTGTACTTGACGTACTTGGAGCGCGCGTGAAGTGGGATGTTCCGACTGCGATCCAGAGGTTTCGTGACTTAGAGCCGTATCGTATCAAGTGGATTGAAGAGCCGCTTCCTCCTCACGATCTGGAAGCGCATGCGCGGCTCAGAAATGCAGTTAGCACTTCGATAGGAACAGGCGAACAGGAGTGGAATCTGGAAGGCTATCGCCGTCTTATTCGCTCCGGAGCAGTCGATGTTGTTCAGATCGATCCGGGACGCTGCTTAGGGCTTACCGGCAGCCGTCAGGTAATGAGCCTTATTGAAAGCGAGAATTTACGCTTTAGCGCCCACACTTGGAGCAGTGCACTGAATACGGCTTCCAGCCTGCATCTGCTCGCCAGTTCCACACACGGGGTTTGCATGGATTTCAAACCTCATGAATCTCCCATGCAGCATGAATTGGTAAGTGATCCATGGGTTCAGGAAAATGGGATGATCTCGGTTCGAGACTCCCCGGGCCTCGGAGTAACGGTACGCGAAGAAGTGGTTAAAAAGTATGAGTTCTCATGAGTGGATCAGAGTGTATGCGGCGCAACTACATGTTCTAGGTACTTACCTATTCTGGTTGGCTAGGTCTCGCAGCAGAATAGTTTCGGAGATATTGTCGGTTTCGTTGCATCCCTCCCAATCGATCCAGACATACTCGATTGCGAAGTAGCCCGGATACTCGACTTCTTTCATTCGTTGGAGTACGCGTCGATAATCGATACTGCTTTTCTTCAGTGAAGTTTGGAGACGCTTTACAGCACCACCTCTCGCGTGAAAGTGGCTTGCAAATGGAATCAGAGCCTCACAATCATTGTCGGAAAAACCCTGATATGTGAAATGGGTGTAATCCAACGTTAGGGTGAGACTTGGAACGGCATTTATCAATTGCATCGCATCTGCAGGTGTAGGAACGATCGATCCAAGATGAGCCTCAACCGATACTTTGACGCCTGCCTCTGCTGCGTATTTCAGGCGCCATTCGAGTTCAACCACACAACGATTGAAAGACTCCTCTTGCGACTCATTTTTCCAGTGCACGCCGGGCAGTATCGTCATGTGAGGTGCATGAGTATGTACACAAAATTCGACAGCACGACGAAACCACTCTGCGCTGTCGTGGCGCACTGCGGGGTCGGGATGATTCAGCGCCCGGGTTTCAAAGTCTCGTCCAGGTGTGAAGTTTATGTCGGCAACTACCAGGCCCCTGTTCGACAGCTTCTGTGCAAGATCACTCGCTGCCCTCTTAGGATCGGCGATGGCTTCCGCCACATTCAGATGAGAGTTCTGGAACATCAGAGAAATATCGACGGCTCCGATACCGATTCCCGCAATCAAGTCCAGCGTGAGATCGTGTGGCAGAAGTGGAAAACTAAAATCGGCGCAAGCTAGAGGAATTTGTGTCATGGTTAACCTTTCAGCGTTATGGCAATGCTTTTGTTTTGATCTTGGGCAGAGCAAGCAGCGAACTGACATCAGCCTATTTAGCGGATCACTCTTAGAAAGAGTGTCGTCACCTCGAAAAAGTGTACTATAATTTTTGTTTCTTATAAAGATTAATGTTGAATTATAAGAAAGAGATTTGAATGGAAAGAGCGGTTTATATTCTTACTATTCGTGCGGGAATGGAAGAGCAGTATCGGAGTACGCACAGGAATGTCTGGCCGGAGCTGGTTGAGGCAGCTGGCCGTTGTGGTGTGCGAAATCATAGCTCGTTCGTTAACGGATGTAGTGTGGTTGTGTACATTGAGGCGGAGAGCCTCCTACATACTTACGCGCGATTGGCCGAAGAGCCGGTAAAAATCCGATGGGATCAATTCATGACAACAATTCTTGAACCGGGAGAAGTTTTATTCGAGGAAGTGTTCCATATGGACTGAATAAACACTACCGAAATTATTGCCTAATTTTAGCGTAAGAGAAGGAGAATCGAGATGGCTACGACTGTATTAACAGGGAAGAAGACATGGGAAGAACTTGTCGATTGGTACCAGAGATTCCCGTTCGGAGATTCCGATCCATATCCCTTCAAAGTAACCGCAGATACAGCTCACTTTATGTCATGGGGGCCTGATGCCGACGGCCTTCATCGCACTCCCAATCCGGTCTATTTCTCAACCAAAGCTCTGACGACGGGAGTGTTTTCTCTTGCTCCGGGTGATTATTTCAAGCCGGGTAATCATCCAAATCCGGAGACCTATTGGATACGGAATGGAACGCTCTGGCTAGGTAATCCGGACACGGGGCAGATCACGCAGCTTGAAGCAGATGATGCCCTATTGATCCCTGCCTTCCAGTTTCACTTCGGATACAACTTTGGAGACAAGACAGTTGAAATTCTTTTCATGATCGCACGCAACACGCACACAGCAGAAATGCGAGCGAATCCAAATTACGACGATCACTACCAGAAATTTCGGGATCCTATTACGTTGCATCGCAATGTCGAATTCCAACACGAGCAACATCAGTCCTGGGCACAGCCAGCTTATCGTGAGTCGGAGGTTCCTCCATCTCGAATGGATGACCTGCGGTGTTGGCCGCCAAAGTCAGGGAAGTCCATTCACTACAATCATGAATTGGATAATCTTCAGATCGTAGATCACCGCGAGTATCTTCATTTCGCAACAGGCAAAAACTACAAGCATCAGTTCCTGACATCGTTCTTTTACAGCAATGACCAGTTCCAGAGTGGCAAGATAAAGATCCCTCCCGGGCGCATCACGGATCCCATCAGCCTTCATGGAGAACGGGTCTACTTTGTGGTTAGTGAAACTCCTCTCATCGTTGTTCTCGCTCACTCAGGGCAAGCCTTAATAGGGCATAAAGGGGATGCGCTATTTGTTCCTGCTGACGTCGTTCACCAGTTTCAAAATCCCGGACATGAAAGTGCCGATGCTGTATTCTTCTGCGCAACCAGAGAGGGCACAACCCTGTTTTAACTTGCCGACTATGTACATCTGTCGAACTATCGATACAGCGCGGTCTTCGCCTCACATTACGGGGTAACAGATAAGGCTAAATCGAAGTGCTGGTGAAGCGCCTGTGCGTCTTTCTCCTGGGACAGAAGAGCGAGGGACGCTGCGGCTACAAACAAAGAAAAGCCTGCCGCGATGATGGCGAGGTTGAAGTTGTGCATGAGATTAACTGTCCATCCTGTGATCAACGGAGCGCAGATT
>JAATFH010000381.1 GCA_015655315.1 Terriglobales bacterium | reverse complement strand
CCGACGCCGGCCTCGGCTGCAATCTCATCCACACTCACCGCGCGGAAGCCACGCTTTGCTACCAGGCGCAGAGCAGCTTTAAGGATTGCATCATGAGCCGATTTGCTTCGCGGTCGCCCTATTGTCCCCATACCGTCTTACACTCCGCAGACAAAAATGCATCTTTAACGATACTGCAAGTATCATATCTTACAGAAACGATACCGGAGGTATCGTTATCTGGGAGGAAGCAATGAATCATAAGGTCGTCATCATCACCGGTACTAGCAGCGGACTCGGTCGGGCATTTGCCCAGGCTCTGCTTGAGTCTGGCTTCAGGGTCGTAGGCACAGTTCGGAAACCGGAAGCGGCACTGGAGTTCGAGCGACTGAAGCCAGGAGCCGCATTTGCGCGAATACTCGATGTGACCGAAGCTCCAGAGCGACTGGCATCAGTGGTCGAAGAGATTGAGCAGAATGTCGGGCCGGTGTATGCGCTTATCAATAACGCCGGGTACGGCCACGAAGGCACTCTGGAAGAAAGCTCCATGGAGGCGTTGCGCCAGCAGTTCGAGGTGAACGTCTTTGGTGCGGTCGCCATGATGAAAGCGGTATTGCCTCATATGCGTGCCCGGCGGGAAGGGCGCATCCTCAACGTCACTTCCATGGGAGGCCTGATGACGATGCCAGGACTCTCCTACTACCACGGGAGTAAATTCGCACTGGAAGGGATCTCGTCGTCGCTGGCCAAGGAGGTCCGGCCGCTTGGCATCTTCGTTACGGCTGTTGAGCCCGGTATGTTTCGAACAGACTGGGCAGGCCGCTCCATGGTGCGTTCGGAACGTAGCATCCCCGACTACGACGCTGTCTTCAATCCCATCCGGGAAGCACGCAAGGCGAGAAGCGGACAACAGCCAGGGGATCCCGCCCGAGCCGGCAAAGCGATCGCCGAGTTCCTAACGGCCACGGAGCCACCTCTCCATCTTCTGCTCGGTCCCGATGCGTTCGAGTATGTGCACAAGGAACTTGAAGCACTTCAGTCGGAGTTCACAGCGTGGGAAGCAGTGACCCGGTCAACGAATTTCGAGCAAAACGCTTGATGAACCTGCATAACTCACAAGTCCGATCCGCACGCACTTCATGCAGCGAGAAACCACGGGCTTTTACCTACTTATTTGATCTACCAACTAGAAGATAGCCAAAGGAGTTTCACATGTCCAACACCGCCCCCAGCGAACAGCTACAAGCACATTCGTTACGCAACCTCTACTTCACTCGTACCGCCGTCCAGCTACTCTGGGCTGGTATCGTCATCGCAACCGCCGCCAGCAGTCCTGCGTTGGCCGCTGGTCTCCTGATCCTATACCCGCTCTGGGACGTCGCCTGCACCGTGTACGACCTGAGGTCTTCCACCCGCTCCGGCCCACCCACTACACAATATGTCAACGTGGTCCTGGGATTTCTCGCAGCGATCGGAATCTCCGTGACCGCCTTCAAGTCTCCTCAGCAAGCCGTCGTCACCTTCGGGGCCTGGGCCTTCGCCGCCGGAGTTGCGCAACTTGCCGTCGGCATCTCTCGCAGAAAACAGCTGGGCGGGCAGTGGGCAATGATCCTGAGCGGCCTGCAGTCTGCGGCCGCAGGTGTGGCCTTCATTCTGGGTGGGCTCCATGACAAGACACATATCAAAGATCTCGGAGGCTACGCGATCTTCGGCGGAGTCTACTTTCTCATCGGCGGCTTCCTGTTGCACCGCAAGTTATCCCAGAGCTCTAGGGTTGGTGCAGCCGTCGCCACCGGACACGAATGATCGCCCGAGAGCGAATGCATTCGGCTACGAGAGCATCTCTCAATTTCGCCTGTTCGGCAGTTATGCGACAGATTAGGAAGTGGACGACGTCGCAGACGCTTGGATTGGTCCTGAGAAGCCGATTGACTTCTCAGGACGGGGTGCAACTTTCTATCCGGTAACTTATGAGTGCAGTATCGGTTTGCCCATCAACAATGGAAGGCGTATGAAACGGATGTAGCCTTTTAACACCCATGAAAACTTGGGCTTAGCCCTGCATATGATATGTTTGTGCCGTGTCGAGGGTCGCAAGATTTGGCATCTTTGAGCTTGATCTCAATCGCAATGAACTGCGCCGCAAAGGGGTCAGGATCAAGCTTCAACAACAGCCATTCGAGATCCTGCGCCTGCTTGTGGAGCATCGGGGTGAACTGGTTTCCCGGGATCGCATCCAGAAAACCCTCTGGCCTGGCGGTCACTTTGTCGATTTCGAGCGCAGTATCAACTCTGCGGTCATGCGCTTGCGGCAAGCGCTGCGTGAAAGCGCCGGTGCTCCGACCTATATAGAAACTGTTGCGGGCATCGGTTATCGACTCATTCCCCCGGTTACGGACGACTCAGCCAGCCGAAATGAGATTCGTGCAATCGCCATTCTGCCGCTGCAGGATCTTTCCGCGACATCGGACACGCAATACTTTGTCGATGGTCTGACCGATGCGCTGATTACTGAGATGGCGCTCGCCTCCGATCTACGTGTTGTTTCGCGTCCCAGCGTGCTGCGCTACAAAAATTCGCAACTCACCATTCGCCAGATCGCCAGGGAACTCGACGTGCAGGCCCTGGTGGAGGGATCGATTCTCCGCACTGGAGATCGCATCCGCATCTCTGCCCGGCTCCTTGACGCCAGTGAGGATCGGCATCTTTGGGCGCGAACTTACGATCGCGACCTCAAGGACATTTTTCTTCTGCAGCAGGAAATCGCGACGGCAATTGTTGGCTCTGCTTCAGCCGCCATCAAACAGGACGCGCGGCCCGGTCCGGTGCGTCAGATCGATCCCAAGGCCTATGAGCTTTGGCTGCGCGGAAACTTTATGTTTTCCATGCGTTTTCCTGGCCAGATGACAAACGCCGCCACGTGCTATGAAAACGCCATCGGTATCGAGCCGCGATGGGCACCCCCATACGCAATGCTGGCGGAATGCTGCAGAACGTTGATCTTCTACGATTACCCGAATTCGAAGCAACTGGTCACGCGTGCAGGTGCTATGGCTGCCCAGGCTCTTCGTCTAGAACCGAATAATGCGCGGGCAAACGCTGTCGCTGGAACGTTGCTGGCTATTCATGGTTGGAAATGGACGGAAGGCGAGGAGAAGATCAAGCTGGCTCTGCGATGGGACCCGTTATGCTCTCAGATTGAGCACGATTACTCGCAGGTCCTGCTCAACTGGGGACGATTCGATGAAGCACTTCGTCATGCCGACGCTGCCCTGGCGCTCGATCCAACCTCACTCGTGCTCTGGAGTCACCGCGCCCAGATTCTCCTCTTTGGACGGCGGTTTGACGAATGCCTGTACGAAAGCGAGCGGCTGCTTGAGCAGTTCCCCGGCTTTGCCATGGGACATGTGAATTATGGCGCGGCATTAATCGAGTCAGGCCGGCCAGCAGAAGCGCTTCCGCATTTTGAGGCTGTTTTTGCAAACACAGGCATGGTGGTGGCTCTCTTCGGCATCATGCATTCGCAGCACGAACTCGGACGAAGAGAAGAAGCACAGCAAAAACTCGATCGCTTGCGGGAGATGTATCGCGAAGGCGTTTGTTCTCCTGCCATGCTGGCATGGGCCCATCTTACCGTCGGCGAAATTGAAGAGGCCTTTCCTCTGATCGAGACCGCCTTTGCAGAGCGCGACACGCGTCTATCGCTTTTCGTGCATCTTCCGCAATTCGATGTTATTCGCAGGAACGATCGTCTTATTCGCATCCTTCGCCGGATGAACCTGCAGTAACGTTCTTCCTGCCGACGCTCTTGCGCCGACGTGAATCATGGCGTTGCGATCAAGCCCGCAGACTTGTCTTCGGCGCGGCGGGCTCCGCATGGAATACGCCTGTCTTAAGGAATGGCCGAGGGAGCTATTCGCAACTGGTTACATCGAGCTGTAAGCCTCTGTAATGAAAGGCTTTGATATTCCATCTCGAATTCGCTGCCAATCATTGTATTCTCTCCTCGTTAGATCAAGCTTTCATCGGCAAGATACCTCTCAACTATCGGTCGCATCAGGAGTTGTGCCTGCATAAGTGGCCGTAAGTTGCGCAGAGAGTATAGAGCCCAGTATCCGAGATCTTAAACAGTACTTACACGCGCTCTTCGGGAGAAACTATGTTGACCTGGTTAAGGAAGTCTCGTGCCTTGGGTTCGTCTACCGCTCGAATTGTGGTCACTGAAGGTCAGGGAGTTCCAGTGACTACCCATAGCCCAATGCTCGTTACAGTGTGCTTGTTGGATGTCTCAAGAACTGCCACCGTTGTGGTATCGGCCCAGGTCCGGGCTCCTCGCCGGAGAGCAATAGCATTGAGTGTGGCTTTGCTGTTCGCGATTCTTTTTGGGAACGGTTGCGGCGCGCCTACAAATGCACCACCTCTACCACCTATACCCCCTCCAGCACCGCCTCCTCTCTTTCCGCAGACGCAATTGGACGGAAACTGCGTGCCGAAGTTCGCGGTCAGTATGCCAGTCTTCGGACCGGCGGGTTCGGTACCGCGCGTCGATGCGGCGGCTCATCCCAACCTGACAGTAACGATGAAGGAAATCGACCAGCCGGTGCTACCGGTGGGTTACTACATCCCATGCGGCACCAACTTCGTCAAGTTGGGTCCAACACGTGTCTGGACATTCGAAACCGCAGATACCACCACGGGTACAGTGCTTGGTCCGGCCAACTGGCCAGCGGTTACCATCGTCGCCCAGCGCGGCACTCCCACGCAGGTGAAGTACGTGAATCAGTTGCCGAGCTTCAACCCGTCCAATCCGGGCGGCCCCGGTCTGGTGCAGGGAGTGCTGCCATTCGATCAGACAATACACTGGGCCGATCCCTTGCAGAGCGGTTGCGGTATGGCGATGCCGAAGGCACAGAGAGCCCAGGCAGCCCAATCGGCCAGCCTGTCAGACAATGACAAACAGATGGGCATTTCTGACTTCACCCGCCCAGGCAAAGGACACATGCAGCTGGCATCGTATCCCATGCCAGCTGCCATGCCGATGAAACCTTCGAAGCCATCTTCAACGGCGCAAAGCACCAGTTCCGATCCGTGTATGCAGCCGTACTACGGTCCCGTTCCCGCTACCGTGCACTTGCATGGCGCTGAAATCCCCGCTGCCTATGACGGCGATCCAGAATCGTGGTTCACGCCAAATGGACTGAAAGGCACCGATTACCAAACGATCGGCACTCCGGGGCAGGGCCAGGCGATCTATGAATATCCAAATTTGCAGGAAGCAGGGACGCTATGGTTCCACGATCATGCTCTGGGAATCACTCGTCTCAATGTTTACGCAGGTCTGGCAGGTTTCTATTTTCTTAAAGACCCCGCTCGAGAGCCGCAGGGATATCCGAGCGGCCCTTACGAGAGCGAAATGGCGGTACAGGATCGGAGTTTCGACACGAACGGCCAGCTCTATTTCCCGCCACAACTAACAGTCGATTCCCATCCATTCTTGGATACAATATTCGAGGGCAAT
>JAATFH010000465.1 GCA_015655315.1 Terriglobales bacterium | reverse complement strand
TTCGACGGCGAATTGACAATGATTGCACGAGGACGCGGCGTGCTCGCTGCCCAGAGAGCATCGAAATCGATCTCCCATGTGTGCATTTCCATGGCAACGGCCCGAGGCTGGATGCGCAGGCTCAGCAGAGTGTTGACGTGATAGCCGTAGAATGGCTCGAAGAGCACGACTTCATCGCCCGGATCGAACAGCGCCAGACATGAGGAGTAAAGGCCAGCCGTCGCGCCCGATGTAACCAGCACTTCGGATTCGGGATCGACGTCGATGCGGTTGTAATGCGCGAGCTTGCGGGCAATGGCCTGCCGGAGCGGCGTAATCCCATCCATGCGCGTATAAATGTTGTGACCGTCATGAATGGCCCTGATCGCACTCTCGACCACCGGCGCGGGAACTTCCGTATCGCAAACGCCCTGAGCGAGATTGACTCCGCCGATGCGGTCGCACTCTACCGTCATCGCGCGAATTTCCGACTGCATGATACGGGGAGATATCTCACTCAGGCGAAGCTTTTCGGTTGCCAGTCCCATGCTCTACATCTATCACGTGTTACCTGAGAATAGAAAGCAAAACTATCCTCGTCCACTGGGTCTTTCTAAGTCACAAGGCAGTCTACATTTTAAGATTTTCTAAGACGAATCTAAAGGAGTTATGGCATGGCTCTGAATCGCCGCCAGTTCAATCTGCTTGCAGGTGCAACCCTTCTGTCAAACGCGCTGCCCCGGCTCAATGCGCAGGCTGAGAACCGTCGCATCGGCTACTGCATCGTTGGCCTTGGCCGCATCTCCATGGACCACTTCATGCCTGCCGTGAAGCAATCGAGCCAGTCGAAGATCACGGGTATCGTCAGCGGTCATCCCGACAAGGCTCGCAAAATGGCAGCACAGTACGGCGTTCCGGAAAATGCGATTTATACCTACGAGAACTACGATGAAATCCGCAATAACAAAGAGATCGACGCCGTCTACATCGCTCTGCCCAATAACATGCACGCGGAGTACACGATTCGCGCAGCGAAAGCGGGCAAGCATGTGCTTTGCGAGAAACCGATGTCGACAAGCGTAGCCGATGCGCGGGCGATGATCGATGCCTGCAAACAGGCGAAGGTCAAGCTGCTCATCGCTTACCGCTGTCAGTACGAACCGACGAACCTCCGCGCAATTTCTTTGATCCGCGAGGGTAAGCTGGGTACGGTACAGGCGATTGAAAGCGCCAATGGATTCAACATCCGGGCGGGGGAATGGCGTCTGAACAAAAAGATGGCGGGCGGTGGCCCACTGCTCGATGTGGGCATCTATTCGCTGAATGCCTGCCGCTATCTTACCGGTGAAGAGCCGGTAGAGGTGAAGGCTTACTCTTCGACCATTGACCACGATGGCCGCTTCGATCAAGTAGAGGAGAATACTTCGTGGACGATGAAGTTTCCCTCAGGCATCCTGGCCAGTTGCAATACGAGCTATGGCGCAAATATGAATGGCTCTTACCGCGTTCATGGAACGAAGGGCGTGCTCAACGTGGAGAACGCCTTCCCCTATCAAGGTCAACATCTCACAGCTGAGTTCAGCGATAAGACCAGTCTCGATGAGCCGAACCCGGCGAAAGACCCTTCGCATTTCCTCCGCATGGGGGATTACTTCAGCAACTGCATTCTCAAGAACGAAGAGCCAAAGACCAACGGCGAAGAGGGGCTGCGCGACATGGAGTGGATCAGCCGCATTTACGAGTCATGCGGACTCAGCTTGTAGCCAGCGAAGCATGATGCCGGTCGATCGTCTCCAGCAGGCGATCGGCCATGCTCTGCGCCTTGCTCACGAAGAGCGCCGCCGTTTCTGGCGGAAACAGTTCGGCAGTCGTCTGTTTCCAGATGCCAAGCCAGCGCTCGAAGTGCGCGGAACCGATACGCGGCACCAGCAGGAAATGCTTCAGCATGGGATTACCTTTATAGCGCCCGCTCGCCAGCATCAGCGAAGACCAGAAGTTACGCATCGTCTCCAGATGCGGCTCCCAATCGTTACCGACAACTTCGGCGAAGACCGGGCCTAGAATATCATCCTGCCCAACACGCGTGTAGAAGCGATCGACCAGTTCGCGGATGGATGCTTCCGTGACAACCACGCCGGCATCAAATTGCACATACATGCTTGTTGGATACAGACTGCGCCTGACCGGATGAAATATATTGCTGTAGGCAGTATCGACATAGAAGCGCAAGCGAAGGAATGATGCGAAACAAATCACTGGTGATGTTGAGCACAATGTTATTGTTGGCTGCGGGAGTCGCGCGAGGGCAGGACCGGCACGATGCGTTGATATGGAGCGACGAATTCAACAACTCCGCTTCCTCTTCAGCGCCGCTGCCGGCAAACTGGACTTATGAAATGGGCGGCCGAGGATGGGGAAATCAAGAGCTGGAAACATATTGCAGCTACGGGTCTTCGCAGACGCCATGCGATGATGCACATCCAAATGTGTTCGTCCGGGACGGCTATCTGCATATTGTCGCTCGACGCGATGACAAGGGACAATACACCTCGGCGCGCATCAAGTCGGAAGGACTGAAGAGCTTTCGCTATGGCCGCATCGAGGCACGCATCCAAATTCCGAAGGGCGAGGGATTCTGGCCCGCCTTCTGGATGCTGGGAGACAACATCAGGAGCGTGATGTGGCCTGCGTGCGGAGAACTGGACATCATGGAGAACATCGGCAAAAAACCGGACACGATTTACGGATCGATCCATGGAACTGGATTCATCGGCACAGAGATTGGTCTGCCGTTCACGCTGCCGCACAACCAGGCATTCGGCGATGCCTTTCATGTCTTCGGACTGCTCTGGTCGCCGCAGAAAATTGAGTACTATGTCGATGATCCACGGAACGTGTATGCGACATTCACTCCTGCGAGTCTTCCGAAAGGAGCCGTATGGCCTTTCGATGACGGCAGCTTCTTCCTGCTGCTGAATCTGGCCGTTGGCGGCGACTGGCCCGGGCCACCGGATGCGGCCAGCAAGTTCCCGCAGGAAATGCTTGTCGACTATGTGCGTGTTTATCAAGACAAGCACTCAGTGAGATCCACCTCGACTCAGTGAAGTAAGCCTGACTTCCGCTGCATGACGGCCATGGTTAACTTAGCGTGATCGCCAGTTTTGTAACCGACATTGGTGGAAATACAAAACTCACAGTGGAGCCATTGGCTGTCGGCTGACCCGGCTTCGAAGTCACCGCATCCGGCTGTGCAAAGGTGTTATGCGCGTGGATATCCGCAGCCGCCAGCACCGTGGCCCCTGCGGAAGAGACACTGCCCCCGCGAACGGCAATCTGCGTATCACGTCCCTCCGTCAGGTGCGGATTCACCACGGTGATCGTAAGCTGCTTGCCATTGAGCGAGGCCGAGCCCATAAGTCCGTTCAGGTGGCGTTGCACTGAGCGCTGACCTCCGCGCGGAGGACCCCAGCGGTCGGGTTTCATGATGTCTGTGAATCCGATCGATGGCGCAGAAAATTCGGCACGCACGGCCTCCGCGCCCTGATGGGCCGCGTACATCTCGAAAACATTGAAGTTCGGCGTGACGATGAATTTGTCCTCGTGCGCGAGGAAGAGCGAATCGATGCAGTTGATCAATTGCGCGCAGTTTCCCATGCAGACCTTCTCCGCATGGCGATTGAAGATATCGAGCGTGAACGCCGTAACAATGGCGTCGCGCATTGTTACCTGCTGGCCAAAGATATGCGTCGGATCAAGCTCCGTTCCCACTCCATACCAGGGACCGTACTCATCTACCACCATGCGCGTCTTGTGTTCGCGATCGAAGACGCCCATTGCCGTCCACATGTTCTGAATGATCGACTCAGTCGATGTTCCCTGATAAAAGAGCGAGTACGCATCCTGATCGTTGAAGTTCAGGGCTTCGAGCGCATTCGTGTAATTGTGCACGGACCAGCCGAAGGGTGCCGGAATCGGGCGGCGGTGCAGAATGTCCTCGAAGAACTGCGTTGTCCAATCCACATCGTCCTGGTTCGGTCCCGACGCAACGTAGCGGAGATGGGCGCCGTAATCCGGAACCCACGACGTGAAACGACGATACTCGTTCGAATACTCTTCAGGAGTGAAATTGCCGCCGCAGCCCCAGCTCTCATTCCCGATGCCCCAGTAGCGCACGTTGTACGGCTCGGGAAAGCCGGCTGCAGCGCGCACGTCGGCATAGGACGTGCTGTGCGCGGGAGAATTGCAGTATTCCACCCACTGATCGAACGACAGCGGAGGAAGGCTGCGCAGGTTCGCCGCAATATATGGTTCCGCGTTGCTCAGCTTACAGAACTGGACAAACTCGTCCGTTCCGAACGTATTCGGCTCGAACTTCTGCACGGCATCGGCAGGCAGCTTTTTCGCTTGCGGGTCGTCCACCCAGAAATTCGTGCGCCGCGGACGCTTGTCGCGAGGGCCGATTCCGTCCTTCCAATCATAGCTGTCGGCAAAGCATCCGCCGGGCCAGCGAATGACCGGTGCCTTGATGGCTTTCAATTTTTCGATTAGCTCTTTCCGGATACCGTGAACGTTGGGAATACTGGATTTCTCGCCAACCCATACGCCGTCATAGATCACGCCGCCCAGGTGCTCAGTGAAATGGCCGTAAATCTCCGGCGCGATGGTCGCAATCGGCTCGTTGATGAGAACCTCGATGTGGGCATCCGCGGTCGCAGCCAGCGCAGGGCTGCGGAAGAGAAAATAAGCTGAGCCAGCCAGTGCGCCGGTCTTCAGAAATTCGCGTCGTTGCATGGATTCCTCAGTGTGATGGGATGGGTCAGAAATTTTCCGCGAGAGCATGAGAAAACATTTACTGACTTTCGTCAACAACATCCTCAAGCGCGTTTTTTCTGAGACAAACTTAGTGAGCGCCACCAGCAAGGGTAGTGTGCTGCTGCCGCCAGTCCCGGGGAGAATCGATACTGGCTCGCAGGCGTAATCGCGCCACTCGCTCCCAGGTATCGTTTGACGCCTGTTTGCGGCTGGTGTAGACGCGCGGCCTGCCATCGAAGCGGATTCTGCTGCGTACGCTCTTGTGTCCAAACACCGACAGCAGATTCGCCACAAAGCGCGCATCGCCGTAGTAACAAAGGTCGCGCTCCTCTGCGCCGTCGGTTTCATAGCTGAGCGCTGCGGCCGTCACAAGAGATTCGGCCTCCACGGCCGGTTCAAACAGAAAGGAATGGAATGACAGCAGAGTCGTTCCATCCGTGCTCGTACCCTCCGGGAAGAGAACCACGGTCACTCCCGAACGCAGAGCATATTCGATGCCGATGGCCGCTTCCGTCGCACCGGAGCGGCTGCCACGAACAACGAAGATGGTTCCCCCGCAACGCGCCAGCCAGCCGAACAGGGGCCAGGAGCGCACCTCCGCCTTGGAAACAAAAATTCTCGGCCCTGCGGCCGCGTGCACCAGGATATCGAGATAACTGAGATGGTTTGAAACGATCAGTCCCGAGCGGGGAAGGCGGCCTTCCGTTGCAAGCGAAATCGAAAGGCGGCGCAGCACAAGAGCGCAGGACGCCTGCATCCACTCAGCGCGATGGGCGAGCGTCAACTCGCCTTTCTGAAAACGCAGCCATGCGAAGCGCAGAAATAACTGCACGAGCGTGAGCAATAGAACAACAAGCCGCAGTCTGCTGCGGCAAAAGCTCTCTATTGGTCTTCGTCCGGTAGGAATCGGTTCCTCGCAGCGGGCGTTAGCTGTCGCAGATCCAGTAAAGTCAGAAAGTCGATCGTGCCGAACTCCCTGTCCCAGGCCGGCTCACCGCAGATTCTTGCCCCCACTCCAATATACGTCTTCAGCAGCTTCGGAATCTTGGGAGGATTCTGGGGTTGCCCGCTACCGGACGGCAGCGTATACGCCACCGTAGGTGTTGTCCGGAACTCCGGGGCTGCCAGAAAGGGCGTAAGTTGGTTGTAGATTGCCCAACCCTCAGCCGGATCCTGTGAGTTCAGGGAAGAGCAGCCTATCAAGTAGCGCAATCCAGACGACTTACAATATTGCGCGATGCCACGCCAGAGCAAAGTAAGTACCTCACTCGAACGGTGATCGCGATCGATAGAGGCGCGTCCCAGTTCAAGCACCTGCTCCATGACCGGTTCATAAGGCGCAAAGTTGAACTCCTGCGCACTGTAGAAACCCCAGTGTCTCCGTGCTTCACTTCCCGACTGCATGCGATACGTACCGACTACTTCACCCGACGAGCGATCCTCTACGATGAGGTGATCGCAAACATAGTCAAACTGATCTTTATCCATGCCCGTCGAGTAAGAGGACATAAGTCCTTCACCCAGCTCCAGATTAAAGACCTTGAAGCGGAGCCTGCACGCAGCCTCGCGTTCCGCTTCAGATGCTGCCAGCCGAATCTGGTAGTTCCCCACCTCAAAAGAAATCTGAGGAGCGGGAGCTAGAAGACCCGCGGAGCCTCCGGCAGCAAGATCAAAAAGCCCAAGCGGGGCCGATGTTGGAGCCGCTAACTTATAGGGCCTGGCAGAGCGTAGTTGGGTGAACACGCCATCATCATGCTACGCGGGCGGGAATACAAGTTTACAGAACCGAGAAAAGGTTGCGAATTCCTGGTGAATGTCTACTTTCGGGATGCCGAATCACGTATGGTTTTTTGCAGAAAAGTGTTGAAAGCTATCATTATTAGCAAGTGGCGTGTAATTTTTATCTTGAAACCGTCATCGTAGTTATGAAAGCTTTAAATGTTGGTTAACAAAACCAGAGCCAACGCTTTTCCCCAGTAACTGAATTATTTTAATTAACTCCATTTCAAGGACAAGAATATTTATGACCCGAGATGAAATCGTTGCTGCTATCGATGAAGAAATCGGCCGATTGGAAAAAGTACGTGCCTTGCTCCAAGATTCCGGCAGTACTAAATTTCTTGCTTCCGGAAGCCTCTCCGGCGTTCGCAAAAAACGCCAACTGAGCCCCGAAGCTCGCAAGCGGATCGCCGACGCACAGAAACGCCGCTGGGCTAAACAGAAAAAACAGACCAGCGCGACCGCCACAAAATAAGCCGAGAAAGCTCCCCCCGGAAAAGATGATCAAAGTACAACTCCTCCACACGGATGCCCGTGTGCCTACCGTGAACTATGCTGGCAGCGACCTGGGTTTCGACCTTTACGCGATTGAAGATGTCGTTCTTGCGCCCGGTACGCCTGTGCGGGTGCGGACCGGCATTGCCGTGGAAGGGCCGGAAGGCTGCGGCTTCATTCTTGGCGACCGTTCCTCCATGGCCGCCAGGGGAATTACCTATGCTGGAGGCCGCATCGATGCAGGCTATCGAGGCGAAATCCTGGTGTGCCTGGTAAACGTAAACCAGCCGAGATATTCTCTGCGTGTCGTCCGCGATGCGCAGGGAGCTTTGGCTGACGCCGCACTGGAACAGACCGACGCCAGCGTCATCATCCGCAAAGGTGACAAGATCGCACAGATGTCTCCCTTCCAGTCCATGACGCACCTTGAGATCACGGCCGTCGAAGCTCTCAGCGAAAGCTCACGCGGAGCGAAAGGATTTGGGTCGAGCGGCCGCTGATCCTGCCGACAAAGCCTCTCGTATTTGCCGGTACATTGTCATTCTGAGCGCAGCGAAGAATCCCGAGGGAACTGGAGCGCGAAATTATTTCGGCCTTTCTCGCAGGACTCGGCGAGTTTCCAAATGAGGCCTCAGGATGATACCGGGACGCATTACTTCCGCAAATAAGCGTCGGTTCCCTCGATCCAGTCCGCCCTTGGCGGCGTAAAGACATCCAGATCGATCGTATCTTCCAGCGCTTCAGCGCTGTGCTTGACGCTAGGCGGAATCACCAGCATCTCTCCAGCATGGACGGTTACCACCTCGTCGCCATTCATCGTAAAGCGCAGCGCACCCTCCAGAATGTAGGTGATCTGCTCATTGTGGTGGCTATGTTCGGGAACGATGCATCCCTTACGCAGGAGCAGCCGCGCCAGCATCGCCTGTTCGCCGTGCACAAATTGCCGTTCGAGCAGCGGATTGAGGTGCTCAACAGGAATAGTCGAGAGAGAGGCATGCTTCCATTGCGACTGTGACAAATCGTCCTCCTGAAAATCTGGTTCGCGATCCCAATCTTACTCAATCCTCGGATACTATGGTGCCATCGCCATGGAAACAGGTTTAAAGAACCGCGTCGCCCTCGTCGCCGCATCCAGTCAGGGAATCGGGAAAGCCACCGCACTCACTTTCGCCGCCGAGGGCGCGCATCTCGCGCTCTGTGCCCGACGGCAGGAGCCGCTCGAAGCCGTGGCTCGCGAGGCCTCCGAACGCTTCGGCATCCAGACCTTCACCGCTGCTTTCGACGTGAGCGACGACAACGCAACGCGGAATTTTGTGAAAGCCGCTCATCAGAAATTTGGGCGAATCGACGTCTGCGTCACGAACGCGGGCGGCCCACCGGCCAAACCATTCCTTTCGACGACCATGGACGACTGGGAACGCGCCTGGCAATTAAATCTGCGCAGCATTGTGTCTTTTGCCCAGGCGGTACTGCCTTACATGCAGCAGCAAAAGTGGGGACGCATCGTCACGCTCACCTCCTACACGGTGAAACAGCCGGTGCCGGAACTGGTGCTTTCGAACTCCATTCGAGCCGGAGTGATGGGGCTGGTGCGCTCGCTCGCCGGGCAGTTCGGTCCCGACGGCATTACCGTCAACAACGTCGGCCCCGGCTTCACCTCGACTGGCCGCGCCATGGAGATCATCGAGAAGCGCGCCGCAGCCAAAGGCGTCACCGTCGAACAGGCCGAGCATGACCTCACGCAGGAAATCCCCGTCGGCCGCATGGCCACGCCGGAAGAAGTCGCGGCGGCCATTGTCTGGCTCGCGTCGGAACCGGCTGCATCCATCACCGGCCAAACCCTGCTGGTGGACGGTGGCTCCTATCGCGGCCTTTAGAATCAGTGATCTACCTGACAGGAGTTCCGAAAGAACTTAAGACTGTTTTTAGGAAAATCCGCCGACCCCTCTCCCGCTTGGCGACCCTATAATAAAGACTGGTATTTTACGACATGCAATTCAAGAAATCTCTCTGCGCTGGGATCGTAGCCAGCTTCATGCTGCTGGCGGGCTCGTCTATGCGCGCCGCGAGCGGCGACGCCCCGGTGAATCCTGAACAGTACCGTCTCCGCCTCTTTCACCTGCACACAGGCGAGCGGATTGACGTCGTTTATCGTATCGGGGATCGCTATCTTCCTGAAGCAGTAGCAAAGCTCGATCAGTTCCTGCGCGACCATCGCACGGGCGATGAGAAGGACTACGACGTAAAGGAATTCGATCTGCTGCACGACCTGATGACGCGCCTCGGCCATCCTAACGGCGAGATCGACATCGTCTGCGGCTACCGCACTCCGTGGAGCAACAACTACCTGCGCGAGCATGGACATGGCGTGGCCCTGCACAGCCAGCACATGGAAGCCAAGGCGATCGATATCCGTATTCCCGGCGTGCCTACGGCACAGGTACGCGACGCAGCCCTCTCCATGGAGCGGGGCGGCGTCGGCTATTATGCCTCGTCAGATTTTGTGCACGTGGACGTAGGCCGCGTGCGTCGCTGGTAAACGACGCACGCTCTGTCTTTTTTGAAAATCTGGTCTAGC
Organism: Terriglobales bacterium; assembly: GCA_015655315.1. GTDB lineage: Bacteria > Acidobacteriota > Terriglobia > Terriglobales > Acidobacteriaceae > Alloacidobacterium. Next base: position 3,731 of record JAATFH010000465.1, on the reverse strand, counting down.
CGGGATAAGGCTGGCCCTTTGCCAGGACCTCTTCCAGCGCCTTGTCGTATCCGTAGATATCGTCGAAGAAATGGACGGAGCCATCCTCTTCGACAACAGCGGTTACGTACAGGATGAGCACGGGCACCGGAGTGGTGAGATTGACCTGTTGGTTGTCGGGTCCTGATTGCATAGCCTGCTGAACCTTTTCAAGCGTCCACGGCGGCTGATTGCGAAGAATGTATGCGGCCAGCTCTGCCGGCTTCTCGACGCGCACGCAGCCGTGGCTGAAATCGCGGCGAGATTGCGAAAAAAGCTGCTGCCCGGGCGTGCTGTGCAGGTACACGTTGTATTCGTTCGGGAACATGAGCTTGATCAACCCGAGCGAGTTCGTCGGTCCCGGCTTCTGCCTGACAGTCAGCTTTCCGGCGCGCAACTGCGCCAGAACATCGTCGCTCACGGCGCCGTCGGTGATGACCTTCCCATCAAAGGTCGTCACTTCAAAGTTCTTCTTGCTGATGTAGTTCCGGTCACGAACGATGCCGGGAATGATTTCCCCGCGCACAATTCCTGTCGGCACATTCCAGTAAGGGCGGAAGACGATGTACCGCATGTCCTTGGCAAAAACCGGTGTCTGCGTGCGAAGCGCCTTACCCACAACCACGTTCGAGGTGAACGCCACCTTCTGGTCCGGACCGTAGGCGCGCAAAATGAATTCTGGAATATTGGCGACCACGGGCGGCTGGGGGAACTGAGGCGGCAACCAGCGCCAGCGTTCCAGAGCGTCCTGTAACTCGTTCACTCGTTTCGCTAACGGCGTGTTGAGCTGACGGATGGTGTCCGTATCGAGCTTGCCCGTCACGGCCAGTCCGTGCCGCGACTGAAAGGTTTTGACTCCGTCGATGACCGGTCCGGAGTAGGTTGGCGCATTCACGTCAACGACGGTATCGGCCCGGAGATCGCCGAAGAGCCGCAGGCGTTGGACGAGTGGACCGATTCCGGCATAGGCGTCCCCGGAAGAGACGGTTTTTACAACATCCGGCACCGGCGGCCCGTCGCCTTGCGCGGCAAGTTGCAGGTAGTGCTGCAGCATGGCTTCGGTCGCTTTGTAGCCGTTATAGGGAGGCTCGACGCCATCGAGCACACTCTGCACGTTGGTTGCGGGGATGACCTTCGTGGTCACAAACTGCGGCAGTTCGTATTTCTTCTGCTCGATGTCGATGCCGAAATTGAAATGCTTTGGATTCACCCGGCCGATATGCAAGTCGGAGATGTAGCGCATGACACCCACGGTGAGCGCCGCGTCGAAATGTGCCAGCGTATCCGGAGTCGGGGAACCGTCCAGCGCATGCAGGCGGTCCGTCCAGCGAGATGCGTCGTAGTCATCGGGGTTCAGGCCCTTCTGCTGGCTGGCCTGCAATGCCTGCACGATGCCCAGTGCCTGCGGCGTGGGCCTGCCATTGCTCAGCCAGACGGGAGCGAAGTTCGACGCCTCGTAAACATGCAGAAAATGCAGCCGGTAGTCAGAGAAATCGGGCCAGTGCAGATCGGAAAGTTTTCCGCTGTCGGCAATCTCGTGAAGGCGTGCAGAGACCGCCGTCATATCGATATTGCTGCTCTGCTGGGGCGGCGGAGCGGCTGTTTGGGACTTGCATCCGCAGACGGCAAGGCTGAAAGAAAGAACAAAAACGCTCAGTGTATTTCGACGTGCTGAAGGGAGCATGGCCTATTAAACCATCGTTGGGAACTACATCATGAAACTTTGAAGCCTGTAATTTTGTCGCGGCACAAACTATGCCCTGCCGGAACTAGCCAGATGCAGGCAGGAGCGTTAAGATTCTCCGTTGCATTGACGCGCCGTGACGGCTCTTCCGCCGCGGCGCTTTTTTGTGCCGAATAAGAAGGGCATCCGTTTCGGGATGCCCTTCTGGTGTTGAGGTGGAAGCAGTGGACTAAGGCAGGTAATAGCGGAAGGCGGTGAACAGCATGTTGTCATTGCCCTTCGCTACGCCGCCTGTACCGGACCAGCCATAGCGTTCAACGTAGCTGTATTGAATGCTCTGACGGAAGCGTCCCTTGGGACCGCGATAGAAGTCATACCAGTAGCCCAGCGTGAACTCCTGGACATCCTTCGTGGGGCTGCCGCAGCTGCCGGGAGCCGTCGGCTGGTAACCAGCCTGCGGGGAAGTACCCGGAGCAAGCTCGATTCCGCAACCCTTGTCGTTGATGAACGGCGAGCCATAGCCAACGGTACCGTTCTGCGTGGCAAAGTATGTACGGCCAGCATAATCGCCGCCATAGTTAAAGTAGACATCCATACGGGGTGAGGCATGGAAGACGGCGGTGCTGAGAGCCGAGAAACCATGCAACAAGGCAAGCTGGCCATCGGGACGGATGGTCGCATCCGGAAGCTGAGATGCGCCGTAGCGATTGGTGCCGTCGCCCCACAATCCGCTGATGCCGACATCGAAGTATTTGGTGGCTGGAACATAGAAGCTGCCGCCGATGCCGCCTCCGGCCATCGCGTCATTGTATGCGCCCGTCCCGGTTGGAACCGTGGTGGAAGTCGCATTCGGATAGACGCGATTACGGAAGAAGCGGGCAATGCCGAAGAGCTCATAATGCCCGAAACCCGGCTTCTCGTATACAACCTTGGCGATAAGGTCGGGAGCGAGGTTGTAGGAATAGGTCGTTACCGGAGCCGAGGACGATGCGCCGGGCTGGCCAGCACCGTTGTAGAGACCGCCGTTCGTTCCGGCTGCGCCGATCAGGTAGTTGTTGGCGCAGGCCAGCGCTGAACCGGAATTTGTGGTTCCAGTGGCCGAGCAGCTGGGAGTCAGAGTCTGCGGGTTTTCAATCGAGAAACCAGCCCAGAGCCCATTGTGGAAGTTCTTGACGATACGGGCGCCGAACTGACGTTCCCATACGAAGCCGACGTTATATGCCGCATCGATGGTTTGCGGCAGTAATTCCGTCCGGTTCACGATGCCCGTTCTGTTCTGTGCGGCAAGGCTCCATTGCTGACCGGCAGTGAAGATCCAGCCGCTTTGTGTTTCTGCCTGAGCCCATAGCTGGCGCTGGCGCAGAACGTAGCTGTTGCTTTGGTTATTGTTGGAGGTGACGCCGGTACCGAGCCAGTCAGCTTCGTAGTAGCCACGCATTGTCCAGCTATCGAGCTTGCCCTCGGCCAGGATAGCCGCACGGGACTGGCGTCCCGATCCGAAGAACTCGGTCATCGCTGCGTTATCCGCTCCCTCAAGTGGGACCGAGTTGAAAGGCGTATTGATGTCGGAGGCCAGAGCGCGATTGCGCCAGACGGTCGCGGCTTCAATAAAGCTGCCGGTTGGCGACAGCGTAATGCCTTTGAAGTGCAGCGCGTCAGGGGTTTCGATCTGCTTCTTCACCTGAGCCTGCTGGTCCTGCACAGTGGTCACGATCGACTGGGTATTGGTCTTCAGGTCGGCAACCGAGCTCTGCAGGCTGTTCACGGCCTGCGTATTCTCACCGACTGCTGCCTGCTGTGCCTGGGCCGCCTGCTGCGCCTGCGCTGCAGCGGCCTGTGCCTGCGACGCTGCCTGCTGTGCCTGCTGGAGTTGAGCATCGCGGTCGGAAAGCTGTTGCTTCAACGACTGGATCTGGGAATTCATCTCCTGGCGAAGCGATTCAATCTGCGACTCCACCGAAGGCTTGGCCGGCGTGGACCTTTTCGCCGTGTGCGCCCTGGTGGTAGCGGTTTGAGCATGTCCGGCAAC
>JAATFH010000438.1 GCA_015655315.1 Terriglobales bacterium | reverse complement strand
TTCCACGTGAACATCAACTCCGTGGTGGGCGGCGGCATCAAGGACCCGCAGGACGCGCTCACGATTGGGCGGCGTGCTGTCGGACTCGGTTTTACTTCGACCATCGGCATCATCCATGACGGCGACGGCCAGCTGAAGCCGCTGGGCGGCGAAGAGCGCAGCGTCTGGACCGAGATGCGCAGCTGGAAGAAGAAAAACTATTCGCAGTTCAATCAGTTTCAGGAAGCCATTGCCAACGCCCAGCCCAACGACTGGCGCTGCCGTGCTGGATCGCGCTATCTATACATCTGCGAAAACGGGCTGGTGCATTACTGCTCACAGCAACGCGGCTTCCCCGGCGTTCCGCTCGCTGAATACACGAAGGCCGATCTGAAGCGTGAATTCCTGACGGAGAAGACCTGCGCACCGCACTGCACCATCAGTTGCGTGCACCAGATCTCCTATATTGACCACTGGCGCGCGCCGCAGAACGAGACGACAACGCCGGGCGCGGCCGCGGGTCTAATCAACATTCAGCTCTGACCTAGCCGAGAGGACTAAGGTTTGCCGTCGGCGCTGCCTTCCTTCGCCTCGGCCGGATCTTTCTTGGGTTGCGCTTTTTTCGTCTTCCAGAAGTCCTGTTGCAAACGGTACTGATCGTTGATTTCCCAATCGATCAGCTTTTGCCGCGATTCGCTGCGCGACATTTCCTCGACCGAAACGACCTCGATACGAGCGACCTGATGCCACGGGTAAATATGGCGTCCGCGCAGCAGGAAGCCGGATTTCGCCCAGCTCTCCAGCAAGTCGGTAACCTTACTTTTTACGTCTTCGCCACTTTCAAAGGGCAGAAGATCGAAGGATTCTTTGCTCACTAAATGCACGGTTGCATGGGCGATCAGGATTGTGTCTGTCTGAGGCGTTTCGTCAGGCAAGGAATTGTCTCCCTTTCTTTTCGCTTTCCCAAATTGAGATGCAGAGAAGCGGCGGTTGAGAACCTTCGCCGTTGGGCCGCGTTTTGCCGCAAAAAAATGGCGGGTATCATAGTAGCAGACATAAAGCATGCCAGACCGATCTACCAGCTCAGGCGCAGCCGCATTTCTTTCGCGCGATTTTCGCCGTTATCAGCTTGCGCGTGTGCTGGTCATCGTCGGCGCGGAGGCGCAGACACTGGCTGTCGCGTGGCTCGTCTACCAGATCACGCACAGCGCGCTCTATCTTGGCTATACCGGACTGGTTCTATTTCTTCCGGGACTTTTTTTCCTGCTGCCAGCCGGACACGCCGCCGACCGTTTCGACCGTCGCCGGGTGATTTTCATCTGCTACACGCTGCAGGCATTCTGTACTGCCGCGCTCTTTCTCTTTGCATGGCATGGATTGCATAGTGTCTGGCCGATTTTCTTAACACTCTTCCTGATCGGAACCGGGCGCGCCTTCAGTGGACCGGCGAGTGCGGCCATTATTCCCGACCTTGTTCCCAAAGAGCACTTTGTCAACGCCGTGACCTGGGGGGCAACTGCGTTTCAGATTGCCAATGTTGCCGGCCCATCTCTGGGCGGCATTCTTTATACGCTGCCGCTTCGGGGACGCATTGCTGGAGCGAGCATCGTCTTTCTTTTCACCCTGGCCACGCTATTTGCCTTCCTGTACCTGATTTTCTCGCTGCATGTCCGGGGCGGGCGTATGGAGCATCGCGCTGCCTCGGCTGAGGTGATTCTTGCCGGGATTCACTATGTGTGGAAGACACAGATTCTGCTCGGCTCGATCTCTCTCGATCTTTTTGCGGTTCTGCTGGGCGGCGCGGTTGCGCTGATGCCCATCTTCGCACAGGAAATTCTGCATACCGGACCGCGCGGACTGGGCCTGCTGCGCGCCGCTCCTGCCATCGGAGCATTGGTCATTTCCATGTGGCTGACGTGGCGGCCCATTCAACGCCGCGCGGGCGCGAAGATGTTCTTCTGCGTGGGCGTTTTCGGCGCAGCCACGATTCTCTTCGGCCTCTCCCGGAACCTGCCCATGTCCTTGTTAGCTTTGTTTCTTGTAGGAGCCTCGGATATGGTCAGCGTCGTGATTCGCTCATCCATTCTGCAGCTGGCAACACCCCCGGAGATGCGTGGCCGAGTGAGCGCCGTCTATTCCCTTTTCATCGGCGCCTCGAATGAACTGGGGGAGTTTGAAAGCGGCCTTACTGCGTCCTGGTGGGGAGCGGTGCGCGCTGTCATCTATGGCGGCATCGGTTCGCTCGCGGTAACGGGCTTGTGGAGTATCTTTTTTCCTAACCTGCGCGAGGCCGATCAGTTGACTTCGGAAGGACTTCTGGAGGCCGACAAAGAGCAATCGGCACAGCAGGTTCGCCAGCTTTAATTTCCACATCCAAGCATCGAGGGAGCAAGTTCCATCATTATGAAGACCTGGCAAAAGGTAGGAATTTCCACGCTGCTGGTGCTGGCGGTCTTTGGCGTCCGCATTTATTTTCTCTGGCGGGAGCGGCATGCCCCGATCGTCCAGAAACCGCAGAGGCAGGTGCGCCAGCTGACGGACGACGACCTCGTGCAGCCGCGTAAGCTCCTCATCGACGATTTGAAGTCAGCGAAGGAGTTGATCGGGAAAACGGTCTGGATTCAGGCAGGCTATGAGCTTGACTACTTCCCCTACGCGAATCACAGTGTGAACTTCGCCCATAAGATCGGGGTTCTTCCCAGTGTGCAGAGGCTGGAAGTGAAGGATATAGTCCTGGCAAAAGCCCCGGCAAGTCTGGCCAGCCGACTCCCTCACGGCGATAAGCAGGTCTATGCTGTGTTTCAACTGCCCGGCGACGCGAAGCAATATGCCACCGCAGTCGGCTATCTACAGGGAACCGATGCAACGTATTACTGCGACGATATCTTCTACTACGACGATCCGCACCAGATGTACAAGCACTGGCCCGCCGATGTGTGGAAAGCCATCGACCAGCATCAACCGATACAAGGCATGAACGAGCTGCAGGCAGCCATGGCGCTCGGCGTCATCCAACAATCCGATTCGTCGAACTATGGCAACCGCACCGTGCACTACGACGCCGGGGGCAAACAATGGGATGTGAGTTTTCAGGGCAACAAAGCGACGAAGGTGCAGGCCGAATAATCGACAGTATCAAATTCAAAGATTGGGGGAATCGACAAAAGACATGGCGCTCGAATTCACGACTTCTTATGTAACCGACTCGGTGGCAATTTTTCGCCAGTACAAGAAGCTCGCAGAAGCTGCTCTTGCACAGGTGAGCGATGAGCATCTACATACGGTCCTCGATCCTGAAAGTAACAGCCTTGCCCTCATCATGAAGCACATGGCCGGAAATATGCGGTCGCGCTGGACAAATTTCCTGACCAGCGACGGCGAAAAGCCGGACCGCAATCGCGACAGCGAATTCGAGGAGCCGCCGCCGACACGTGCCGAACTGCTGCGTTTATGGGAGGAGGGCTGGGCCACGCTCCTGACCACATTGGAGCAGTTGACAGATGCGGATCTGGAACGGACAATCACCATCCGCGGCGAAGCGCACTCCGTCATGCAGGCCATCAACCGGCAGGTGGCGCACTATGCCTATCATTGCGGGCAGATCGTCTTTCTTACCAAACATCTTCAGGCGGAAAACTGGAAGTGCCTCTCTGTGCCGCGAAAGAAGTCCGATGAATTTAACCGGCGGGTATACGCCGGAGAGGCCAGTCAGCGTTAACTTCGCCTCGAACACGTTCGCGCAAACGCAACAGCCGATCAGGCACGAATCGCCAGCCCTGTCGTGTTTTTCACGAACAGCTTTCGCACAAAATGCAGGCAGGCTGCGAACGTAAATCTTTGAGAAACCTGCGGCTCTCGCGGATTTTGCTCCGAGAGAATGCCCGCCAACTGCACGCGCAAACTCTCCACTTCGAGCACACAATTTCTAACATAGCCGGAGACGGAGAGGTTCGCCTCCGCCGCACGCCTCTTGAGCAACCCGTGTTCTGCAGAGGAAACGCGCAGAGAAACAGCCGTTGTTTTGCGCTGGATAGCGGTTAAATCACGCGGTGGCGGTGCCGCGGTCAGTATCGACACATTTTCTACAAGCACCTGTTGAAATGACTGAGGCTTCACAAAGGCAGCCGGAGCAGGCTCGACCGGACGCGCAACATCTTTGCGGTGGATGGCCCTGGCATTCCGCCGCGCAGCGATCCTCTTCTTCGGCGTGGTCTTTTTACCCGTGTCTCTATACTGTGTTTTGACAACTGGAACAGGCGCGGGCTCAGAATAATCACAACTTTAAATCTTCTGAGAGGATATCACATTTAGCATAATAAACGAAATTCACGTGAAACACTGTATGGAATGTGCATATTTAATAATAATAATAATCAAGTG
>JAATFH010000032.1 GCA_015655315.1 Terriglobales bacterium | reverse complement strand
CTTTCTCCGACGGCGCATCATGATCGCGTAGAGGGAAATCCGCCTGTGCCGGTATATGACACCTCCGGCCCGTATACAGATGCAAGCGTGAAGATCGATCTCGTAAGCGGATTGCATCCCCTGCGCGCCGCATGGATCGAAGATCGTGGAGATTCGGAGCAGCTCAAGGGGCTCAGTTCTGCCTATGGCCGCCAGCGCCAGAACGATCTGCTCACCGCTGACCCGCGCTTCCCTGTCATCCCTCGGCCGCGCCGCGCTGTCGCAGGAAAAAACGTCAGCCAGATGCACTATGCGCGCCAGGGCGTCATTACGCCGGAGATGGAATTTGTCGCTCTCCGCGAGTCGCTGAAGCTCGAACAGTTACTGCGTGATCCCGCTTATGCTGCGCTTCTGAAACAACACGCAGGCCAGTCTTTTGGCGCGCGTCTGCCTGAGATGATCACGCCCGAATTTGTACGGGCGGAAGTCGCCGCAGGCCGGGCGATTATCCCCGCCAACATCAACCATCCTGAGCTGGAGCCGATGGCGATTGGCCGCAACTTCAAGGTCAAGATCAACGGAAACATCGGCAACTCGGCTGTCACTTCCTCGCCGGGCGAAGAGGTGGACAAGATGGTCTGGGCCATCTACTGGGGCGCCGATACCATCATGGATCTCTCCACCGGCAAGCACATTCACGAGACCCGCGAGTGGATCCTGCGCAATTCGCCCGTGCCCATCGGCACAGTGCCCATCTATCAGGCACTCGAAAAGGTTGGAGGCAAAGCCGAAGACCTCACCTGGGAACTGATGCGCGACACGCTCATTGAACAGGCCGAGCAGGGCGTTGATTATTTTACGATTCACGCTGGTGTACGCTTGCCGTGGATTCCCATGACGGCGAAGCGCATGACCGGCATTGTCTCGCGTGGTGGTTCCATCATGGCCAAGTGGTGCCTGGCGCATCACCAGGAGAGCTTCCTCTACACCCGCTTTGATGAGATCTGCGAAATCATGAAGGCCTACGATGTCTCCTTCAGCCTTGGCGACGGTCTGCGTCCTGGCTCAGTCTACGATGCGAACGACGAGGCACAGTTCGCCGAGTTGCACACGCTGGGAGAGCTGACGAAGCGTGCGTGGGAGCACGACGTGCAGGTGATGATCGAAGGCCCCGGGCATGTGCCCATGCAGCGCATCCGGGAGAATATGGATAAAGAGCTGGAACACTGCTTCGAGGCTCCGTTCTACACGCTGGGGCCGCTGGTAACGGATATTGCTCCGGGCTACGACCACATCACCAGCGCCATCGGCGCGGCGCAGATCGGCTGGTATGGCACGGCGATGCTCTGCTACGTGACTCCCAAGGAGCACCTTGGTCTGCCTGACAAGGACGATGTGCGCGAGGGCATCATCAGCTACAGAATTGCCGCGCATGCTGCGGATCTTGCCAAGGGATGGCCCGGAGCGCAGCTTCGCGACAATGCGCTGTCCAAGTCGCGCTTCGAGTTTCGCTGGGAGGATCAGTTCAACCTGAGCCTCGATCCAGCTCGCGCACGCGAATATCACGACGAAACCCTGCCGCATGAAAATGCGAAGACGGCTCACTTCTGCTCCATGTGCGGACCGAAGTTCTGCTCGATGAAGATCTCCGAGGAGATTCGCGCAACATACGGCTCCGGCGAGGCCGAAGCGGGCATGGCGGAGAAGGCGCGCGAGTTCCGTGAGTCGAACGGCGAGGTGTATCGGTGAGACACGATATCGCCATTGTGGGCGGCGGGCTGCTGGGCCGTTTGCTGGCATGGCGCGCCTCGTTGAGTGGACTTGGAGTTGTGCTGTATGAGGCAAAGGATCGGATCGGCAACGGCGCCACTGCGTGGGTAGCCGGCGGCATGGTGACCCCTCAGGCCGAAGCCGTGGATGCAGAGCCAGAGCTGGTGGCGATGGGCCGGCGCAGCCTGTCGCTGTGGCCTGAATGGCTGCGCGCATTGCCTGCACCGGTGCACTACAACGCCGATGGCACTCTGCTCGTGTGGCAGCGCGCGGATGCAGGCGAGGCAAGGCGATTCGAGGCTCTGCTGAAGGCGCGCGATCCGCTTGCGAGCTTTCAACGGCTGGATGCACAACAGATCGCGGCGCAGGAGCCAGCGCTATCGGAACGGTTTCATGAGGCGCTGTATCTGCCTGGGGAAGCCAACGTGGACAATCGTCAGCTTCTGTCAGCACTGGCGGATGCACTCGACGAGACCGGCGTGGAGTGTCATTGGAATCGGCACGTGGACGATGCGGAGCAGCCCGATGCTTCGATCGTGATCGATTGCCGCGGCAAGAGCGCGAAGAGCCGGTGGAAGGAGCTGCGTGGAGTGCGCGGTGAGATCGTGCGGCTGCATGCCCCGGGCGTGGAGCTGCGGCACATGATCCGCCTCCTGCATCCGCGTTCTTCGGTCTATTTGATCTCACGGCCAAATGGAAACTTGGTGGTGGGAGCGACGACGATCGAAAGCGATGATGCTTCGCCGATCTCGGTGCGTGGTGCGCTGGAGTTGCTGTCTGTGGCGTACTCTGTGCTCCCCGAGTTGGCTGAGGCGCGCATCGTTGAGATGAATAGCGATTGCCGTCCGGCACTCCCGGATAATCGGCCTGCGATTCGCTACAGCCCGGCTGCGCGCCGGATGGAAGTGAACGGACTGTATCGGCACGGGTTCCTTCTTTCGCCCGCAGTCGTGGAAGAGGTGCTCGCCGTGCTGCCGCAGCTTCTTAAGAATCCTCACCATGAGCTGGGCGCGTCACCGCGCTGGCCCTCGCTCGGCACGCGCGAGGAGGCTTTGGCATGCCACTGATAGTGAATGGACACACGACACCGATGCCCGATCCACCGACGCTTGAGATCCTGCTGCTTGCCCTAGAGCCGCAGAGACCGTATGCGGTTGCACGGAATGACGAGTTTGTTCCGCGCTCGATCTATCACCAGTGCGAACTCATGGATGGAGATCGCATCGAGATTGTGCACCCATCCGCCGGAGGTTAAAGATGCAGGACACATTGACGTTATACGGGCGGAGCTTCACGAGCCGTATTCTGCTGGGAACAGCGCGTTATGAATCGCCGGCGCTGTTGGTGGATGCGATCAAGGCAGCCAACCCCGCAATGGTGACTGTGGCGCTGCGAAAACAGATCGAGGGTGGCGCAAAGGCTGGAGAATCTTTTTGGCAGATCCTGCGCACAACGAACCGCGAACTGCTGCCGAATACCGCTGGATGCAACACGGTGAAAGAGGCTTTGAATACGGCCCTGATGGCGCGGGAGCTATTCGAGACGGACTTCATCAAACTCGAGGTGATCGGCGACGAAGAAAATCTGCAGCCCGATCCTTTCGGACTGGTAGAAGCAGCTACGGAACTGGTGAAACAAGGCTTTCGCGTGCTTCCTTATTGCACTGATGACCTCGTTGTGTGCCGGCGCTTGCTGGACGCCGGTTGCGAAGTGCTGATGCCCTGGGCCGCTCCGATTGGAACAGGACAGGGGCCGCGCAATCCGAGGGCTCTGCGTGAGCTGCGACAGCGGCTTCCGGATGTTCCGCTGATTGAGGATGCGGGTTTGGGCTTGCCTTCGCATGCCTGCCAGGTGATGGAGTGGGGCTTTGACGGCGTGCTCATCAACACAGCTGTCTCGCGCGCGATCGATCCCGTGCGCATGGCACGAGCGTTTGCAGACGCAGTCGAGGCCGGTCGGTCGGCCTATCTGGCTGGCCCCATGCCCGTGCAGGAGCTGGCGGTGCCCAGCACTCCGGAGATTGGCAAGCCGTTCTGGGATGAGGCTGCGCGATTCGCGGTGCAGGAAACCACATAAGCGTCACGGTCTAAATTGACAGACGTCCTGCTGAGCGTTTTTGATTTCGATCTGCTCAAGGCTGGATCGGGCCGCGACGACAGACGCTCGTCGACTCATCTTGGACTGGCCGGAGACGAGTGCTTCTTCAGCAGCGGCAATAGAGGAGCCTTGTCATCCAGGATGCGGATGCCAAGACGCTCGACGGCCTCCCGGGTGCTGGTCTGAAGGGGTGAAACGTGAAATCCCTCCCTTATCCATGCGCTTAGACCACCCTCCAGAATCGACACTTTCGGCAGTCCTTTCTTTCGCAATGAAACGGCTACCCGGGCGCTTGTGAATTCGCGGCCGGAGGAACAATAGATCACGACTTCCAGATCCGCGGGCATGATGACGCGAGTCCGGCTGCGGAGACGTTTCGGGTCAATCCGAAGAGCGCCTGGAATTCCATCCGGGGATCCGCGCTCTTCAAAGTTCAGGAGATCGACGACGGCGATCCTGCCGTTGGCCTTGAGCTTCTGATGGAGCAGCAATGGGCTAACCCTGCGCAGGCGTAATTCGCGGATCATACCGATAAGCACCGTTCCACGCCAACCCACGTAGATCACCAGGGGTATCCCGACGCCGAGGGCCAACAGATCGCCAAAGCGGGTTACATAGGAGGCGGCAACTTCCAGCCTGTCTGCGAATGCGTAGCCTAATCCTGCATACAAGGCCGACCAGAAGAGCGCCCCGAACGCATCATAGGCAAGAAAAGAGACCCGGGCAGTTCCTTCCATGCCAGCAAGGGGAGGAGCAATCCCATCCAACCCTGGAATAAACTTGGCAACCAGGAGAGAGCGAAGTCCCCAGCGTGTGAAGATTCTTCTCGCCCGCTGGGTGCAATATTGGGGATCCTCGCTCAGGCTGCATAGCAGCCGCATGACCCGGCTTCCCCATCGTCGTCCGGCTTCAAACCAGACAAGATCCCCTGCGAGGCATCCGAGAATGCCCGTGAGAAGAATGATAGTCAGATTCAACTCGCCACGTTCGCACAGGGCTCCAGCCATCATCAAGAACAGAATCGCCGGTACAGGCAGGCAGAGCTGCCGGGCAAAGACAGCGAGCCAGAGAATCGGGTATGTGAGCCGAACCAGATGTTCCATGTGAGAGTTGCCGATCATCCTATATGGACCGAGAGAAAGTCAGCGAACGAAAACCCTAAGTGTAGAAGTTGTTTTGCGGAGTCGGAACATGCCGAGCGAGAAGACTCTGATTGAGTTCGATGCTGCGCGCATAGAAATGTAGATGACGTGAGCCGTGGCCTTGGTATACCCAGGAAACAGATGCTCTACGCATATGCAAGCACGGAAGCCACGGCACACGATGCCACCCTTGACTCCGGAGAATCCGCGCGGCTTGTTAGAACGATCGGTACTGCGGCGCCCAGAACGATTCCCGCCAGACGCGCTCCTCCAAGATACTCAAGCTGTTTCGCAAGCATGTTGCCGGATTCGAGATCGGGAACCAGGACAATGTCCGCCTCTCCGGCCACAGCGGAGTTCAGATGCTTCACGCGCAGGGCTTCCGGGCTGATTGCAGTATCGAACGCCAGAGGACCATCGAGGATCGCACCGGAAATCTGACCGCGGTCGGCCATCTTGCAGAGGGCGGCGGCATCGATGGTCGAGGCGATTTTCGGATTCACGGTTTCCACCGCGGAGAGGATCGCGACTTTAGGCACTCGAATGCCGAGCAGGTGGGCGAGATCAATGGCGTTCTGCACAATGTCGACTTTTTCTTCGAGGGTGGGATATATATTGATCGCGGCATCCGTAATCAGAAGAGCGCGCTCATAGAGGGGGGCCTCCATGATGAAGACGTGACTTACTCTGCGCGATGTTCGCAGGCCGCCTTCTTTCTGCAGGACGAAACGCATCAGCAGATCCGTATGCAGGCTTCCCTTCATCAGGGCCTTTACGAATCCCGCTCGACAGAGTTCCGTACTCTGTTGCGCAGCTTTTGCCTCCGAGTCGGAGTGAACTATCTCGTAACCGCTAAGATCAAGGCCTAGCACCTCGGCAAGCCTCAGCATCTCGTACTCTGGACCGACGAGATGCGGTCGGATCAGTCCGGCCTCTGCGGCTCCCACAGCGCCCGCGAGAGAGACTTCGCTGCACGGCCAGCACACAGCAACAGGAATGGGCTCCCTCTTCTGACACTCCTGGATCAGTCTTCCAAACAAATCAGAAACCCCCGATTCCGGCAACTGGACAATACTATCGGATGCGGTGTTGTGCAGAAGTTCATTCATTGGGTCCGCCTGTTATCAGGGTGCCAAAGGGTATCGCAGCCCGCTGTGACGACCGTCACACCCGTGAGGACATCTGAAATTACCTGCCTAGCAGAGACGAGGATTTTAGAGATGCAGCGGTATTATTCGGGGCAGCAGCAGGCTTGTTGGCCGGCGCATACTTCGAGGCACACTTCGCCTGGAGTTGCGTGGCCTCGAAGGTTCCGTCCCGTCTCAGAGTGCCAATGGCGAGTGCCTGCGCGTCGTCTTTGAAGGTGTCAGGAGGAGGTTCGCTGCCTTTATAGTCCACCTTCAGAGTATTTCCCTGCTCGGATAGAACGAAACGTGCATTGGCGCCGTTGCGCTCGATCGAACCAGGAACTACGTTGCCGGCAACACGCAGATGACGCGTGTAAATCTCGCTCCCCATGCCTCTCATCTCACCGATAGTTACGTAATAGCTCTTATTCGATTGCACTCCTGAGATGGCCAAATAGATGATTGTGCCGAGGATGATGACGACAGCGGCACCGATCCGCAGTAATTGCGATTTTTCTTTCATGTTGATACTCCCTGTGCCTCGTGAACGTGGTTATTGCATACCGAGGTCGGCCAGTTGTTTCGGATTAGGCTCATCGGTCGCCACGAGATTGTGACAAGTGGAGCAGTCGTTGGTAATGCTCTTCGCCGTCTTTGTATTGTGGCTGCCGTCGTGGCAACGGAAGCAGCCTGGATAGTCGTTATGTCCAAGGTTATTTGGGTGCGATCCCCAGGTGACTTTCATGAATGGAAAGACATTCCTGTCGTAGATCGTGGCCAGTGTCTTCGCAGCCTGGTCAATCTGTGCGCGCTGTCCGCTCCACACTGCTGGATATTGTGAACGGTAGAAGTTCTCGATGCTTGAGGTTATTTTTGCAGTCGCCTCTTCCCGTGAGGCGTAGCTGGCCTTCATCAACACAAGTCCCTGCTTATGCACGAAAGGCAGGGACGCGCTGGGCCGGCCTTGTGCCATGTCCTTGTTGAGAGCCTCTTCTGGCGTATCGAAGGAATGAGCTGCGCGGTTGTGGCAGTCGATGCAATCCATGACACGTTTTGGTCCGGTGATCGGACCCTTTGCATCGGACGAGACGAACTCCGTGACAGAACCATCGTCGTTTGTCTTACCGACCCAGGGAATAGTCTGACGGTTCGAATCCGTGGCGATGTATTCGATATGGCCCATGTGCGCGCCGTGAATTCCACTAAGATGGCCGAACTGATCGCGGCCTCCGACGTGCATAATGACGATCGACTTCGTCACCGAGTTCTTTTCATCATCTCCGTACGATGTCTTCACCAGGAACTTATCGCCAATGTTCGCGTTCGGGTTGTGGCATTTCAGGCAGGTTTCCCGCGCCGGAGGAAGCTTGTCGCCCGCCATAATGGGCGTTGGATAGCTGTGGGCCGCTACCATCAGAAGTTGCTTGGTTCCGTTCACCTTCGCGTGTACAAAACCGGTTAGTCCCGCAGTTATGTGGCACTCTGTACAGGCCACGCCCGCGTGAGTGGAAACGGGATAGGCACCCCACTCCGGGGCCATAACATGACATGTCTGGCCGCAGAAGTTGGGGGTATCCATATAAGCGACTCCCCGATATGTCGCAGTTCCCACAATCACAAAGTTGATAAAAGTAGCGATCACTACAAAATCGATTCCATGCCGGAAGGCAGGATCGCTAAAATTGACCTCCGGATAAATGGAAGGCACCTGCCCGAGTGCCTTGAGATGGCGGCGTCTCCACAGGATTCCGACCGGGATGAGCACCAGCCCGAAGATAAAGACGCCGGGGAGGATCAGATCGAAGATGATTCCAAGATACGGGTTCTCGGAGCCGCCATGCCCTAAGATGTCTACGACCCAGAAGCCAATCAGGACAAGGGCGGAGGCGGTGGTAAGCGCACCGCCGATCAGGCTTATACGGTTATTTCCGTAAAACAGGAAAGGCCGAAGCCAGTTTTTCTTGAAATTATCGAAATCTGCCATCCCCGCCTCTATTTCTTCTGTAAGGTGCGAATATAGGCGACCACATCCTTAATCTGCGGGTCCGTCAACTTACCTGAATAGGCGGGCATCTTACCCTTTCCGTTTTTGGTGGCAGCGATCAGGTCCGCGTCTGAAGCTTTTACGAGGTCCGGCGAATTGAAAGGTATAGCTTTCATGGATTTTCCTGCCGGCGTGCTACCCGACCCGTCCGCCCCATGACACATCGAGCACTTTGCTTTGTACGTGTCTGCTCCCGCGTCTTGCGCAAGAACAGTGGTAGCTGTAGACGCTGCCATGATGCCGATGAGTACCAGTCTGATTCGATTCTTCATTGTTGGGTCTCCTTTAACTTCGCTATCTTCGTCAAACGCTTCTAACTATTTCTTTTGCAGTGTGTGGATATACGCAACCACATTTTTGATTTCCTGATCCGATAACTTGCCGGAGTAGGCTGGCATCTTACCCTTTCCATTCCGTGTATCTGCAAGGAAATCGGCGTCCGACATCTTCAACATCTCTGCAGAATTGAATGACGGCGTCTTCGTGGCCTTGCCTGCCGGCATGTTACCACTGCCGTCGACGGCGTGGCATATCAAGCACTTTGCCTTGTAGATATCTACTCCAGAGCTTTGCGCAAGGACAATCGGCTCCGCAAATGCCATCATCACGCTAATGAGTGCGACTCCGATAAGACCCTTCACTGTTCCAACTCCTTTGCAGTTCCGGTGTCCGCATTCCGTGAGGGTCATCAGAATTCGTAGTGCATGCCGAGCGTGTAAACATTGCCGCGAAAGCTTCGGGGAGATGTCGGTCCGATAGGTGTGCCTTCTCCATATCCGTAGTAGTTCCAATCCCCTTTCCATATCCATCCCGGATGAACTGTCCAGGCAACATTCGCATAGGGAGACTGATATTGCGACTGCAGCGAGCCCGGCACCTGACGAGGATTGAGAAACTCCGTGGTGCCATTTACAGCGCTCATGCGATAACCCAGGCTCGAGCGCAGCTTCTTGACCGGAGCCAAAGTTATACCGATCGATCCGTACTGAGTAGGAGAATCATAGTAACCATTGCCAAGATAGATGTTCGTGCCGCATCCGGTCCCGGGAGGAACACCGATTGCCCCTGCGGGAGCCGGAGTTGCGGTATAGCACAGACTGGTTCGAGAAAAAACGTCGATATAACCATAATTCAGATCGAGTCCGTAGTGCTCGTTCGGCATCAGAGAAGCCGCGAAAGTCACGCTTCGGCTGTGATCCAGATGGTTTACAAACTGTACGTTGTTGCGTCGCTCCAGATCGTTGAAGGTGCCCGAAATCGTGGCCCAATCCTTTGGCTTGTAGCTTGCTCGTAACTGGTAGTGCTGGAGCGCTCGCGGGCTGGTCTGGGTGTACGTTCGATTTGCATAGGAGGCTTCGATACTACCATTGATCCTCCATTGCGGCGTCGGGCGGAGGGCAACACCAAGAATCCCTCCGTTCTCGTGGATGTCCAGCGTGTACGCTGTCCCATCCGGCAGCGCATCGGTTTCCGCAGTCATCGATCGGTTGATCGCGCGGGAGCGATAGCGATAGCCGAGCGAGATGCTGGCTTTCGGAGATGCCTGCCAGGCCGCGGTCACGGTGTTGGTCTGTGTCTTTTGGCCGAGGAAGGCGCCCGCAGAAGTGACCTCGGCCTCTTGAGGTGCCCTGGGCGCAACCAACATGGAGTTGCCGGCCTGGTCGATTTCTGACAGATAACTATATGCGGGTTGGCGGAAATCCCAGAAGTCGTACTGCTCGGACAAGCTGAACTTCTCGGACATCTGCCAGACAACACCATAATCCGCGGAGACATTCACCCGCTTCGCTGTTGCGTAACCGGTAGTCGTGGCCGCCCGCAGAGTCGTTCTCGATTCGAGCCCGTTGAAGTATTCGTTGTAGTTGGGAAGATTCATGTTTGCGCCCGTATAGCGGACGCGTCCATTCATCTGGATGTTTTTGATATAGGCGCTCTGGAAGCGGAACTCTTCGGTCGGGAACAGTGTGCGTGTCGGTTGATAGCGAGTGTACTGAAGATATCCATTGCAACCGGCGTTGGCGGTTACCGGCGTTGTCTGGCTGCTGACAATCGCGGGACCGCCGGGACAATTGGGCACAGAGACATTGTCAAAGCCGATGCTGACCGGCGTTCCGTTGGAAAGCTGCAAATTCAATCCTGCCAACTGCCAGTTGGTATCCCCTTTGTAGTGAGTCACGTGCTCCTCAAAGGTCACCATCGTCTTTGAAATCGGCTTCCAGTCTACGGCCCCCATCCAGTTATCCGTATTGTTCCGCCAGTTCTGGAGCAGTAAGGCCTCAGTCCCCATGTGGATGGAACTGTAGCTCGGTCCCTCACTGAGGTTCTGCGAATAGCCGACCCGGAAGCTCACCTTTGAAATAGGAAGCAGGGTGAGGTTGATGTCCGTCATTCGCCGGACCGTGTTGAAGAGATGCGGTGAGTCCAACACCTGGGGAAAGACGTAGCCGTTCGACGTCAGTCCTGCCGGAACGAGAGGATTATCCAGGAGGTTGTAATCGAAATACTGCCGATTGCGACGAAAGAGAGATTGAAAGTCGTAGAGCTTGCCTTTCGACACGCGAAGCGTGAGGAAGTTGTTGGGATCGCCGCCATACCCGTTGCTGGCAGCATACAGCGTATCGAAGAAAGGGTGATTCGATCCCTGCACGGCGTGCATTTCGAACGTTTGCCCCAAAACACGCGGCCCTGACTGAAGATTGACCAGCGTATCGTACATCGCGCCGCTGCCCGAGTAGTCGACGATATGGCCGCCGAGATCGGCTGTCTGGTGGATCGTGTAGCCGCCCTTGATCACCGGTTTGGGGTCCTGCGCCATAACGATGGGACACGTCAGCAGAAGGACGGAAAGGATGATCGCTCCGGCAATCCGCGAGAGGAAAGGACGGGAAAACAGTTCATCGGGCACCTGATAGACGCAAATAAGTGTCATCGCTTCCCTCCTCACTTGAAGAATTGTGGGCTCGTATTCGAGCCATGGATCTGCGTATGGCAGTTTGTGCAAGCCACGTACTGAGCCGCCTGATTATGGGCGGGCCCGGTCGGGGAGACGGCATGGGGAAAGGCGCCCATGTTTGTCTCGGAATGACACTGCAGGCAGAGGGTGTTGATATTGCTGACGTTCAACAAACGAGGATTCGGAGACCCGTGCGGCGAGTGGCAGGTAGTGCAGCCTTCGGTCTTAATCACCGGATGTTCAAAGACAAAAGGACCTGCTGTTTCCGTGTGGCATTTTGTGCAGACGGCGCTCTGGTCCGCCGTCGATTTCACCATCTTGCCCTGGAATGTGCCGTGCGGATCATGGCAGTCGCTGCACTGTATCAGCCCCTCATCCACCTTGTGGTGGAAGGGCTGCGCAAACGCAGGCTTCACGTCCGTATGGCACG
>JAATFH010000323.1 GCA_015655315.1 Terriglobales bacterium | reverse complement strand
CGTTGTTCCGCCAGCACTAACCTGTTTCCTAACAAGCTCATACGGTCGCGCAAAGCATATTCCGCGGCGACCCGGGCCAGCTCCGGTAGGTTGTTGCTTTCTGATAGATGCGCCAGAACGACATAAGACGCTTGTCCGTCGTAATGAGTTTCAAGAAATTTGGCGGCGGCATCGTTGGACAAGTGTCCGACGCGCGACATCACCCGCTGCTTCACCGACCAGGGGTAGGGCCCGTCCCGCAGCATTTCCAGATCGTGGTTCGATTCCAGCATCAGCACATCGCAGCCGCGCAGCTGCAGATTGACATTAGGCGGCATGTAACCGAGATCGGTTGCGATGCCGATGCGAATGCCCTCCGCCTGGAAGACAAAGCCGACCGGATCGACAGCATCATGCGGGATAGTAAATGCGCTGATTGCAATATCGCCGATGGAAAAGTTTGCCCCGGCGTGAAAGTATTCCACTCCCGGAAGCGCGCAAGGATCCCGGTCCGCCTTCTCATCCGGATCCTTCATCTCGTCTTCCTCGGCCGCGCACTCCGCCAGTTCCGCCTCGCGATAAAAGGGATTTTCCAGATCGGCTTCGAGGGCGGCAGCGACGGCTTCAGCCTCCGCCTTTTTCCTGGCCGTCTCCTGCTGGCGCTGCGCCAGCCATTCGGCATAGGTAAGCCGTTTACGCGGAGTCATCCAGCGCATCCACGCGCGATGTGTCGCTTCGGTGAAGTAGACAGGAATTCCCAGCTTGCGGGCGGTCACCTGCAAGCCTTGTACGTGGTCCTGATGCTCGTGCGTAATCAGAATCGCGTCCAGCGTCTCCGGATCTTCGCCCGCCGAACGCATGCGCTTGAAAAGCTCGCGGCAGGACATCCCGGCATCCACCAGAATCCGCGTGCGCGTGCTGGAGACAACCGTGCTGTTGCCCTTCGAACCGCTGGCGAGCACCGTCATCCGAACCATATTTTTCAGAATACGCCCGCGACGTGTGGAAGACGCGGCTGAAACTCCTGCAGGAACCAGTCTTGACTACGGCGGAGGCACCGAATCACGACCTATATCAGTGCCGATAGATCCTGTACCAGTCCGTTTGCGCTGTCTTCCACGTAATATTGTCGGCGACTGCATAAACATCCAGCCATGCCGTGACAAAGTTCACAATGTTCGGATCAGCATGCCGTTCCTCACCGCTCAGCGGGTTTTCCGGCTGCGGCTTCCTGCCTGGGACCTCATATACTCCCGTATTAGGGTCGAAAAAGTACAGTGCCCCCCCGCGGCTTCTGTACCATGCAATTGCGTGTCCTGCTCCTCCCACTTGCTCCACTTCGATCAGCATGGCTGAGCCATTCTGCAAATGCATCGTGGCATCTGCGATCGTAGGCGCTTCCTGCACTACCGGCAAATTACTACTTGGATCTCTTCGCACCACGCGCGTCGGATTTGCATCGTAGTTCTGAATAAGGCCAAGGTTATGCGCTACACCTGCGACGCCGCGCAATTGGTAGAGCAACTGGTTATCAGCGCCCTCTCGCATAGTTGCCGCGTTGCGCGGTCCGCTCTTTCCCTTTTCGAAGATGCTGATTTTTCCCAAAGTCGCTCCGGTCAGCGTGTTGCCGTGAATTGAGATGCCCTGCCTCAAACGCGTGAGCGGATTGAGCGAATGAGCAAACTTCCTCGGCGTGGCGACGGGCCGTAGATGCCCTTCGCGCCGAAGAAACCCGTTCGAAGTCATGAGCTTTTCCTGGATCCAGCTCATGACTACGCCCATGCACACTCCATTATTCAAAAACGGATAATCCTCAGTAATACGAGAGTACGAATCCCGTTGAACGAACTTGTACTCTCTGTTTCCGTATTGACTTAGACGGCTCCAGTCTCTCGGCATTAGACTCCTTCAGGCAAATAAACAGCCACAGTGATTACGGCTGAAGCTAATAACATTTTCGCTCTGTATTTATTCCCGGAAAGAATCGCATTCTTCGAAAAAAAATATGCGTAATACCTCAAAAACCCGCCAGGACAACCTTGCCCTGCGCGCGTCCACTCTCGATCAAGGCATGTGCCTTTTTCAGATTGGCCGCATTGATCGAGCCAATCTCATGATCGAACGTCGAACGAATCACTCCCGCATCGATCAATTCCGACACCCGGTTCAAAATCTGGTGCTGCGCAGGCATGGTCGGCGTATGGAACAGCGACCTGGCAAACATGAACTCCCAGTGCAGAGACGCTGCCTTGCGCTTCAACGGCTTGGCATCCAGGGTCTCCGGATCGTCGATCAGCCCGAACTTGCCCTCCGGGGCCAGCAACTCCACCACTCCAGGATAATGCTTGTCCGTCGCATTCAGGCTGGCGATCAGTTCGACCTGCGGAATGCCCAGGCTCTTCATCTGTTCGCCCATCGGCTTGGCATGATCGATCACGTGGTGCGCGCCAAGATCGAGGCACCACTTCTGCGTCTCGGGACGGGAAGCGGTCGCAATGATCGTGAGCCCGGTAAGCTTGCGCGCGAGTTGAATCAGGATGGAGCCAACGCCTCCAGCTCCGCCGATGATAAGAAGATTCCCGGCGTCCGGCGTGCTTTCCGGAACACTCAGCCGGTCGAAGAGAAGTTCCCACCCAGTGAGCGTCGTCAGCGGCAGCGCCGCCGCGTGTGCAAAGCTGAGACCGCCGGGCTTTTTGCCCACGATCCGTTCATCCACAAGATGAAACTCGGCGTTCGTGCCCGGCCGCGCAACCGATCCCGCATAGTAGACCTCGTCGCCCGGCTTGAAGAGCGTGCACTCAACGCCTGCCGCTTTCACAATGCCGGCGGCATCCCAGCCCAGAACTTTATATTCGCTGCCCTCGGGTTTAGTCCTGGCACGAATTTTCACGTCCACCGGATTGACGGAAACGGCTTTCACCTCAACCAGCAGGTCATGGCCTTCCACCGTTGGTATGGCCAGTTCAATATCCAGCAACGAGTCAGCCTCTGCGATCGGCAAGGGCGTCTTGTATCCCACAGCTTTCATTCCTTGATCTCCTGTCTCCAGCATCTCAGAATTGCGGCGTGCAGGTAAGCACGTACGATTCGTGCATGTAGTATCCGAACCGGAAACCGCTCTTATTTTTCATGCCATCAGCGCAGCGAAAATATGTTGCATAAATAAGTGCGCTTGCTTTACCGATAGCGCTCCCGGCAAACCGTCAGCCATTCCTCGGCCCGCTCCCTCCTGTCAGGGAATCTCGAAGAAAGAATCGCGCCCCACACCGCACCCTGCAGGTCGCGCGCCGCAAAGAACGGCTCCAGCCGCTCCAGTGCGAAATCGCAGCCGTAGCTCGCCAGCGCCGTCGCCCGGTCTTCCCCCGAAGTGCGGATAAAGCAGGCCAGATCCCACTCAATCGGTCCGTAACAGGCGTCTTCAAAATCCGTCCATACCAAACCTCTCTTGGTCTTGAGCAGATTCTTCCTGTGAGCATCGCCATGCAGAGGCTGCTCAGCTAAATTCAGCACAAAAATGCGCGCAGCGATTTCAGCAAAGCCGCGGCGCAGCATGGCCATGTCCTCGCCATCGATGACGCTGTACGGGTCTATCTCATCGAGCCACTGCGAAATCTCGAAGACGGGACTCAGCCACTGCTGCCTGCCCGAATAGCCGCGCAGTACGGTATGCAGTTCACGCAGGAACGGTCCCACCTCTTGCACACCAGCCACATAGCTGCGGTCGTGATCGACAAACTCCCAGAAGGTGAGCGCCAGCCCGTCATGCAAATGTGGTCCCGGAGGAAGATGCCCGCTCGGCGGGACCACAGGGAAATTCTGAGCTGCCAGAAACCCGGCAAGATCGAGATCGAGCGCCAGCCATTGCTGTGCAGGTTTGCGCACCAGCCCTGTGGTCGTGGCTACCCGCGCCACCACCGGAGCGGGCTTCAGATGCACCAGCACGTTGCTGCCATCGGCCAGCACCTCGGGCTCATCGCACCGCAAGCCGTGGCCGCGTGCGACCGCCACCGCCGCCGCTACGGCGCGCCTGCTGAGACTATCCATCCTGTCATCCTAATTGTCCCGCATGCTTTGAGGGCTACAATGAACCTGCACATCGCCCGGAAGAAACACGGCGCTGTGCACGGGAGGTAAACCTGATGCCAGTTCCTGCGAAAGAGGGCACACCGGCAAACGAGCTCGCGTCCTTCGACCTGTCGCGCGAAATCGCGGATTCGGAGCAGAAAAAACCCTGGCCCTCCGGCCTCTACGCCAAAACCCTTTACAAGAATGCCGATTTTCGCGTCGTGCTCATCACCATGGAACCCGGCGCGCACATGAAAGAACACCACACCGACGGCAGCATTTCGATCCATGTCCTGAAAGGCTCGGTCCGCGTAAATGCGCAGGGACAAGAGCACAAATTATCGACTGCCGGCCTGTTCACGCTGGCTCCGTCCATCAAGCATGATGTCGAGGCGCTCGATGACTCGGCCTTCCTGCTCACCATCTCCTGGCCAACCAGCGAAAAGCTTCGCTCACTCGAACATCGCGGTTACGGCACGTAAACTCTCACTGGGATCTCACTCGTATTTATAAAAACCGCGCCCGCTCTTGCGCCCCAGCCAACCCGCGTCCACCATGCGAATCAGCAAAGGACAGGGCCGATACTTCGGATCGCCCAGCCCATCGTGCAGCACGCGCATGATGTCGAGGCATACATCGAGACCGATAAAGTCCGCCAGCGTCAGCGGTCCCATGGGATGCGCCATTCCCAGCTTGAAGACTTCATCCACGGCTTCCGGAGTCGCCACGCCTTCCATCACCGCATACATCGCTTCGTTGAGCAGCGGCATCAGCACGCGATTTGAAACGAAGCCGGGCGCATCGTTCACCTCGACCGGCGTCTTGCCCAACTTCTCCGCCAGAGCTTTCACCGCATCATAGGTCGCCTGCGAGGTCGCCAGCCCGCGAATTACCTCGACCAGCTTCATCACCGGCACGGGATTGAAGAAGTGCATGCCGATGACCTGTTCCGGCCGTTTTGTCTGCCCCGCAAGTTTGGTGATGGAAATCGACGAGGTGTTCGACGCGAGGATCGCGTTCTCCGGCAGAATCGAATCCAGTTCGGCGAAGAGCCGGCTCTTGATCTCGAACTTCTCGGTTGCCGCTTCGATGACGAAGTCGCATGACGCGAGCGATTGCCGGTCGAGCGTCCCCTGGATCCGCTGCAGGGAGACCTCAGCCTCAGCAACCGTCAGTTTGCCTTTGGCCGCTTCGCGATCGAGGTTTTTCCGGATCGTCTCAAGCCCGCGATCGAGAAACCGCTGCTCGACCTCGCACAACAGCACATCGAATCCTCCGCGCGCAAAAACGTGGGCGATGCCGTTGCCCATGGTCCCGGCTCCAAGCACGCCGACCACCTTGATCTCGCTCATGCAGGCCACCTCAACAAAACAGATGAGTGTATCAGGGCTATTGAAAGCTCAGGGTTTTATCCCGCTACGCCGTGGTTCATCGTCCGTCATTCTGAGGCGCAATCCGCCGAAGAATCCATGAGACGCCAGGTCTGCCAGAACAGCTTCAAGTTCTTCGGCGGAAATAGCCGATGACTTTTCCGCAACCGGACGTGCCTGGATTCTTCGCCGCGCGAAGAATGACTCCACCTGAAAACTGCTCTAAGAAATTCTCACGATCACCGCAGTCACGTTGTCGCTGCCGCCCATCGCATTCGCCTCTTCAACCAGGCGTCCGCACAGTTCCTGAAGATCGGAAGCATCTCCACTCAGAAGCGCAGCCAGCCGCGTTTCGGGCACTTCCTTCGTAAGACCGTCGGAGCACAGCAGAAAAAGGTCCCCCTCTTCCGTCGCTACTTCCTCAATATCGGGGGCGACCGTGTCGCGCGTCCCGATAGCCCGCGTGATCACGTTGCGCAAAGGAGAGCTCTCCGCCTCGGCAGGCGTCATCTGCCCCAGCCGGACCTGCTCGTCCACCAGCGAGTGATCCTGCGTCATTCGCTGCAAAGTACCGGCACGCAGGCGGTAGCAGCGGCTGTCGCCTACATGTGCAATCCACACGCTGCCGTCGCGGACGAGCAGTGACACCAGCGTCGTTCCCATACCATGCAGCGAAGGCTCTCGTTCCGCGCGTGAAAAGACGCGGCGATTTGCTTCTTCGATCCCGCTCTGAAGCGCATTGCGGGGATCGCCCGCTTTTTCCGGATCGCACAGTATTTCGGTGACGGTGGAAACCGCGGTCTGGCTTGCGACTTCACCGGCCGCCGCCCCGCCCATGCCGTCGCACACAATAAAAAGACCGGCCTCGGCGCATACACCGTAGGCATCTTCATTGGCGGACCGGACACGCCCCACATCAGTCAGTGCTGCTACTTGGATAGGCATTTTTTGTCGTGTCTAAAGCTCGACCCTTCTGCTTTCACCAAGATACATGGGAATCGCACCTCTTAGCATCCGCTTCCCGCAGCAAAAGCAAAAGGCTGGCGAAGCGCCAGCCTTTAAATCCAGACTACAGATTATGAGCGCGAAGCAGCGCTTTCCAGCTTCGATTCCGCTTCGGCAATCTTGCGATTCGCCTCTGCATACTTCTCGGCATCATCGCCCGCTTCATTCCACATCTTGTGACCGCGATCGAGCTGCTCCTGTGCGCGTCCGGTGTCAATCTCCTCGGGCTTCAGCGCGCTTTCCGCAAGAATCATCACCCGCTCGGGAAGCACTTCGACGAATCCCCAGTTGACGTTATAGCGCTGCTCGCCCGCATGACCACCATGCAGCCGCACCTCGCCTGCACCCAGCTCAGCCAGCAGGGGCGTGTGCCCGAAGAGCACTTCGAGATATCCCGAACGGGACGGCAGCTCCACCGCATCCGCCGTCGTGTCCACGAGGATGCGCTCCGGAGTCACCAGCCGTACTTGCAGTTGATCTGGCATAGTCTATGCGTTCGCCTTCATCTTCTCAGCCGCTGCGAGCACGTCTTCAATCGAGCCCTTCAGATAAAAGGCCTGCTCGGGAACGCTGTCATGCTTGCCCTCAAGCACTTCCTTGAAGCTGCGCACCGTGTCCTCAATCTTGACGTAAGCGCCCGGAATACCGGTGAATTGCTCGGCCACGTGGAAAGGCTGCGAGAGGAAGCGCTGAATCTTACGCGCGCGCTGCACGGTGAGCTTATCGTCTTCTGAAAGCTCATCGATGCCGAGAATCGCGATGATGTCCTGCAGGTCCTTGTAGCGCTGCAGAATGCGCTTCACGCCCTGCGCCACGTCGTAGTGCTCGTCGCCGACGATGCGAGCCGAGAGGATGCGCGAGGTGGAGGCCAGCGGATCGACGGCCGGATAGATGCCCAACTCCGAAAGCGGGCGGCTCAGCACGGTGGTCGCGTCCAGGTGGGCAAAGGTCGTTGCAGGCGCCGGGTCGGTAAGGTCGTCGGCGGGCACGTAGACGGCCTGCACCGAGGTCACAGACCCCTTGCTCGTCGAGGTGATGCGCTCCTGCAACTCGCCCATTTCGGTGGCCAGGTTGGGCTGGTAGCCCACGGCCGAGGGCATGCGGCCCAAGAGCGTCGAAACCTCGGAGCCGGCCTGCGTAAAGCGGAAGATATTGTCAATGAACAGCAGCGTGTCGGAGCCTTCCACGTCGCGGAAATACTCGGCGACGGTGAGCGCGCTCAGGGCCACGCGCAGGCGCGCTCCGGGCGGCTCGGTCATCTGGCCGTAGACGAGGGAGCACTTCGATTCCTGCCACTTGCCGGGCTTGATGACACCGCTCTCGGTCATTTCGAGCCACAGGTCGTTGCCCTCGCGGGTGCGCTCGCCCACGCCGGCAAACACCGAGTAGCCGCCGTGGTTCTTGG
>JAATFH010000406.1 GCA_015655315.1 Terriglobales bacterium | reverse complement strand
GTCTGGCATTCACTACCGACTCCTTCGTCGTCACCCCGATTTTCTTTCCCGGCGGCGACATCGG
Organism: Terriglobales bacterium; assembly: GCA_015655315.1. Taxonomy (GTDB): domain Bacteria; phylum Acidobacteriota; class Terriglobia; order Terriglobales; family Acidobacteriaceae; genus Alloacidobacterium. The sequence continues at coordinate 12,706 of JAATFH010000406.1, read as the reverse complement.
CCGCCTGGCCGTGCACGGCACCGTCAACGATCTTGCGATGAGCGGCGCACGCCCACTCTATCTTTCCGCAGCCTTCATCCTTGAAGAAGGTCTTCCTGTTGACGATCTGCGCCGCGTAGTTGAATCGATGCGCGCTGCCGCGGCCGATGCCGGCGTGCAGTTCGTGACGGGCGACACTAAGGTCGTCAATCGAGGCAAAGGCGATCAGATTTTTATCACCACCACCGGAATCGGCATGGTGGAGTCCCATATCAACATTTCGGCCAGCCGCGCCCAGCCTGGAGATGTCATCCTTCTGAGTGGCATGGTCGGCGATCATGGTATGGCCATCATGTCGCAGCGCGAAAACCTCGAGTTCGAGAGCGAGATCGCCAGCGACTGTGCTTCGCTCCATGGTCTTGTCGCAGACATGCTCGCTACGCCGTCTGAATCCTTCGACTTTATCCACTGCCTCAGGGATCCTACTCGTGGAGGCGTTGCAACCACCCTGAATGAGATTGCCAGGGCAAGCAATTCCGGCATGCTCCTGCGCGAACAGTCCATCCCTGTGCGGGAGTCCGTCCGCGGGGCCTGCGAGATTCTCGGGCTTGACCCGCTCTACGTTGCCAATGAGGGAAAACTGATTGCCATCGTGGCTCCGGAGATGGGGGAAGCTGTCCTTGCCCGTATGCGACAGCATCCGCTCGGAAAGGATGCTGCTCTCATTGGCGAAGTAGCCGCCGCGCACCCGGGCATGGTGCTAATGAAGACCGGCATCGGCGGCACCCGTGTGCTCGACGTGATGTTTGGCGAACAATTGCCGCGAATCTGTTGAGCAGGTCCGGGTCGCCGGTCTAGCGCAATGAAAGGCGAAGAGAAAAATAATGGCGCCCGCTTTGACACGAGCGATTAGGCGGCGTAGCTTTGAGGCCATTGAGGATTGGGCTGCATTCTTTCTCAATGTTTGAGTTGAATTAATTCTCTTGGTGAGATCATCCTTTCGAGAGTAACTTGCATCGAAAGGGATCACGGCTGTTGGAATCCGTACGTTGAATCATAGCCGTTGTACGTTGTGTAGCCCTGTCTCACCGGGGTAGCTCCCGCAGGTTGACCTCGCGAAGGAGAACGCAATGGCCGAAACAGTAAGTGCGATCACTAAGGCTCCCGCCGTTTCCGATGTGCACATCGTCTGGATCACAGCAGGTCTCGGTTGCGACGGTGATAGTGTCTCCGTAACGGCAGCCGAGCAACCCAGCATCGAAGACGTCCTCCTCGGAGCCATTCCAGGGCTGCCCAAGGTTCATCTGCATAATCCGGTCCTCGCGTATGAAAACGGCGATGACTTCATGAAGTTTTACTACGATGCGGAGAAGGGTCTGCTTGACCCCTTCGTCCTTGTCGTAGAAGGCTCTATTCCCAATGAAAAGATCAAGGAAGAGGGCTATTGGGCCGCGGTTGGCACCAATCCCGATACCGGTCAGCCAATTACTACCTGTGAGTGGATTGATCGCCTCGCGCCCAAAGCTCTGGCCGTTATCGGCGCCGGCACATGCGCCACTTACGGGGGCATCCACGCGATGGCAGGTAATCCAACGGGCTGCATGGGGCTTGCCGATTATCTCGGCTGGGATTGGCGTTCCAAAGCTGGCCTACCCATCGTCAACGTGCCTGGCTGCCCGGTGCAGCCAGATAACTTCATGGAGACCGTCCTTTACCTGATTTATCAGGTTGCCGGCCTCGCTCCGATGATCCCCCTCGACAAGCAACTCCGCCCCACGTGGCTCTTCGGCAAGACGGTGCATGAAGGCTGTGATCGCGGGTCTTACTACGAGCAGGGCGACTTCGCACACAACTACGGCTCTTCAAAGTGCCTCGTCAAGCTTGGGTGCTGGGGACCGGTGGTCGATTGCAACGTCACCAAGCGGGGTTGGATGCGCGGCATCGGCGGCTGTCCCAATGTTGGCGGCATCTGTATCGGTTGCACGATGCCGGGCTTTCCGGACAAGTTCATGCCGTTCATGGACGAGCCGCCCGGCGGTACGCTTTCCTCCTCCATCATTGGAACTTACGGCCGCATGATCCGCACGCTCCGAGGCATTACCAATACAACGCTCAATAAAGAGCCGAAGTGGCGCCATTCCAGGCGCGAGCTCACGACAGGCTATCACCCCGACAGGTCCTAAACGGACCGCAAGGACAAATCCATGGCGACGATTCCCGCAACGCTGGCACACGAAGCGCAAAAGAAACGAACACTTGTCGATATGAACTGGGATCCAATCACTCGGATCGTCGGGAGCCTCGGCATCTTCACCAAAATCGACTTCGATAACCGGGAGGTCGCTGAGTGTTACAGCACTTCTTCGATCTTTCGTGGCTACTCGGTCTTTATGAAGGGTAAGGATCCTCGCGATGCACACTTCATCACCAGTCGCATCTGCGGCATCTGCGGTGATAATCACGCTACCTGTGCCGTATATGCGCAGAATATGGCGTTTGGGGTGCGTCCTCCAGCATTGGCGGAGTGGATCATCAACCTGGGCGAAGCGGCTGAGTACATGTTTGATCACAATATCTTCCAGGACAATCTCGTTGGGGTCGACTTCTGTGAGCAGATGGTGAAAGAGACGAATCCGGAAGTCTGGGATAAGGCGCAGTCGACACCCTCGCCCAATGCAGACAAGCACGGCTACCGGACTATCGCCGAAATTATGACGGCGCTCAATCCTTTCACCGGCACCTTCTACCGCGAGACGCTCGCAATGAGCCGCCTGACGCGTGAAATGTTCTGTCTTATGGAAGGTCGTCACGTTCATCCCTCGACACTCTATCCGGGCGGTGTCGGAACCGTCGCGACCATTCAACTCTTTACCGATTATCTGGTCCGGTTGATGAAGTACGTCGAGTTCATGAAAAAGGTTGTGCCGCTGCATGATGATCTCTTCAACTTCTTCTATGAAGCGATGCCCGGTTATGAGAAGGTCGGTCTTCGCCGCACCTTGCTCGCTTGTTGGGGCTCGTATAACGATCCTGACCACTGCGACTACCAATACAAAAACATGGCCGAGTGGGGCAAGAAGATGTTCGTGACGCCGGGCATTGTCGTGGATGGGCAGCTTGTCACGAACAATTTGGTCGACATCAACCGCAACATTCGAATCTTGCTCGGCAGCTCCTACTATGAAGACTGGCAGGGCAAGGAGACTTTCGTTAAGAACGATCCACTCGGCAACCCAATCGATCAAAATCACCCCTGGAACCAGACCACCACACCGCGTCCGCAGAAGCGTGATTTCAACGGAAACTACACCTGGGTGATGTCGCCGCGCTGGTATGACGAACGAACCGGAGATCACCTCGCGCTCGACACTGGGGGCGGTCCTATCGCGCGTCTTTGGTCTACCGCTCTCTCCGGCTTGGTCGACATCAATTACGTGAAGGCGACCGGCCATAGTGTTCAGATCCGGCTGCCTAAAACCGCGCTTCTCCCCGAAGTCGAGTTCGAGTGGAAGATTCCGCAATGGAGCAATACGATCGAACGCGATCGGGCGCGTACCTACTTCCAGGCTTATGCCGCCGCTACAGCCTTGCACTTTGTTGAGAAGGCCCTCGCTGAACTGTACGCGGGACGCACTGCCACATGGTCTGAGTTCAAGGTTCCGGATGAAGCGATCGGTTGCGGCTTCCACGAGGCCGTCCGTGGTGTCCTCTCTCATCATGTCGTCATTCGCGATGGCAAGATCGCGAACTATCATCCCTATCCACCCACACCATGGAACGCGAATCCACGAGATATCTATGGGACACCCGGCCCCTACGAAGACGCGGTTCAGAATACTCCTATCTTCGAGCAAAACGGTCCGGATAAGTTCAAGGGCATCGACATCATGCGAACCGTGCGCAGTTTCGATCCCTGCCTGCCGTGCGGCGTCCACATGTTTGTAGGTGACGGTCGCACGATCGAGGTCAAGCACTCGCCGATGTTCGGCGCTGCGGGGCACGAATAATGGCTGCCGTAGCGGTCGTCGAAAGAATTGCAGAAGCTCCTGACGGGCCGCTGACGCCACCGGAATCGCGGAAACCCGGTGAGTTCAAGGCCCAGACAGATCGCGTTGAAAAGCTGGCAGCCCGTCTCGAACAAGCGAATGATCCCGAGACGAGGGCTGCAGCTCTTGAGCTCGTACGCTCCGTCATTGAATTACACGGCGCCGCGCTGCAGGCCCTCATTGACCGCTGCGTCGCCACCCCGGAAGGTGAGCACATCCTCAATGAAGCCTTGCAGGATGACCTCGTCTCCGGCATGTTCCTTCTTCACAATCTGCACCCGGAGGATCTGGAGACGCGTGTCCTGCGCGGCATCGAATCGGTGAGGCCATATCTGCAATCGCATGGTGGCGACTGCAAACTCGCTGGCGTCCACAATGGTGTTGTGCGCCTTCTGCTCCACGGCAGCTGCGGTAGCTGCCCGTCCTCGTCGCTTACATTGAAGAACGCCGTCGAAGAGGCGCTTTTTCAGGTTGCGCCCGACATCAAGGAAATCATCGCGGAGAACGCGGCTGCTGAATCAACGACTGCCTCAAATTTTGTGATGATCAAGTGAAGGAAACTTATGGCTCATGATGATGTGAATTCGGACAAACCCTCGCACACGATTGGTACACCGAAGGGTGAAAATCGTGCTGAACCATTGAAGGATCGAATGACCCGGAAGGCGAATGACGCCACGGGTATCAATGTTGCCGATCGCAAGCCGATCCACCCGAAGATGCCAAACCTTCCTCCAGCATAAGAACGAAGCATAGGGCAAGGCCATGAGTGAAGCGTCTAACGAAGCACCGGAGAGTACCGCCACTTCTTCCTTTCTCCGTCAGTTTACGAGCCGGCGAGCCTCCTCTGGGCCCGAAGAGCGTTGCGAACTCTGTAGCACCTCGCTCAATCCGCTACATCAACATCTCCTGAATCCGAAGAATCGACAGATACTGTGTGCCTGTGACGGCTGCGCCATTCTCTTTTGCGGCCAGGCCGGAGCGCACTATCTTCGTGTTCCGCGCCGCCTCCGCCATCTCGGCGATTTCCAGATGAGCGATCTGCAGTGGGAGGCGTTGATGGTTCCTATCAATCTCGCCTTTTTCTACCGGGACACTGCCGCAGAGAGAACGCTCGCCATGTACCCCAGTCCTGCCGGCGCAACCGAATCTCTTCTAAGTTTCGAATCGTGGCAAGAGATCGTCGCACAGAATCCAGATCTCCAGACCATGGAACCTGATGTGGAAGCTCTTCTTGTCAATCGCATCGGCGACGGCGCGGAGTATTATCTTGTGCCCATCGACGAATGCTACCGCCTCGTCGGCGTGATCCGTATGCACTGGCGTGGGCTCTCTGGTGGCACCGAAGTCTGGAAAGAGATTCATCAATTCTTCGAGAGCTTGCGCACACGCAGCACGGAGAGCCGGAGGCCTGTTCATGCCTGAACTGCAGTTCCAGATCGAAGATGCGGAGGCTATTCCGCATTCGGTCGCACCGTTGCTGGCGCTCAGGCTGCGTATCACCAATCTTCCCGCGAGCGAGCCTATCCACACGCTAACGCTCAAATGCCAGGTTCAGATCGAGCCCGCCAAGCGTCGCTATCTTCCGCCTGAGCAGGAAAAGCTCGCCGACCTGTTCGGTGAACCCTCGCGTTGGAGCCGTACCGTCAAACCCCTGCACTGGATGAACACGAGCGTTGCGGTGTCCGGTTTTACCGGTAGCACGCTTGTTGATCTTGAGCTTCCCTGCACCTTCGACTTCAACGTTGCTTCTACCAAGTATTTCCATGCGCTCGATGCCGGCGATATCCCGCTCTGCGTCATGTTCAGCGGAACCGTCTTCTATCAGTCGCAGGAGGCTCCGCTCCAGGTTGCGCAGATACCATGGGATCGTGAAGCCTACTTCAAGCTGCCCGTCTCCGTTTGGAAAGAGATGATGGAGGCGCATTTTCCGAACAGCGCGTGGCTTAGTCTGCGCAGGGACGCCTTCGAACAGCTCTACGATTACAAGGTCCGCAACGGCCTTCCTACGTGGGAACAGGTGATAGCGCGTCTAATCGCCACGGAAAAACTTATCTCCGAAACATCGGAAGGGGTATCGGCATGAACTTCGAAAGCGCAGAGAAGATTGCCGCTGCCATGCTCTATGAGGGCTACATTCTCTATCCCTATCGCCCAACCGCGATTAAAAATCGTCAACGATGGAACTTCGGTACGCTGTATCCACGCGTGTATGCCGAGGCGCAAAATCCGCAGGAGCCATTCGCTCTCCAGGCCGAATGCATCGTCCTCGCTAAGGAGAATGCTGCCGTCGATGTCAGGGTCAGCTTCCTCCAACTCCTCAGCCGGAGAGGTTCCCTGGAGAGCATCGAAGGGCAAGTGCGTACAGCGGTACCATCCGGACTCACCGATCCGTCGCTGGCCTGGGAAGAGGCGGTCGAGCGCACCTCGGAACATTCGCAACTACTTCTGCGCGACCTTCTGGAGGGTCCCGTACAACTGACGCTTGATGTCAGTTCCGCCCATTCGCCTGAAATCGAAACCACGAGCAAGCTTCAGGTTCTGTTTACCGCTCGTGCGGAGGCTGTCGCTCAGACCGCCCACAAGCTTCATCTCGAGCTTGAAAATATCACTCATATTCCTGGCGGAGCCGCCGCTAAGCGTGATGAGGCTCTTCCGCACTCCCTCGTCTCGGCACATATCCTCCTTGGCGTCACTGGCAGTGAGTTCGTCTCGCTGCTGGATCCGCCAGAGGACTTTCATGAGGCCGTTGCCACCTGCATCAACACCGGAGTCTTTCCCGTCCTAGTGGGGACAGAACCTGAGCGCACCATGATCCTCTGTTCGCCCATCATCCTCTATGACTACCCTAAAATCGCGCCTGAAAGTGAAGGAGATTTCTTCGATGGCACCGAGATGGACGAGATGCTCACACTTAGGGTTCTCACGCTCACGGATGCGGAGAAAGAAGAAATGCGCAACGGAGACCCTCGAGCACGTAAAATTCTGGAGCGCACTGAGAACCTCACACCGCAGATGATGCTCAAAGCCCATGGGGTCGTCCGTTCGCTCCGCCAGATTCACGAGGTTCCCAATGAGCCATTCGGCGAGTGGAATCCATTCGCCGAGACAAAGGCTCCGCCCGAAAGCGTCACTGTCTTCGGTGTTTCCTTGCGTGTTGGCGACCGTGTCCGTATCTGGCCACAGAAGACCGCGGACATTATGGACATGGCCCTCAAGGGCAAGGTTGCCGTTATCGAAACGATTGAACAGGACTTCGAAGACCATGTACAGTTTGCCGTCGTTCTCGATGAGGACCCCGGCCGCGAGTTCGGAATGATGCGTCAACCCGGCCATCGCTTTTTCTATTCACCTGAAGAGGTCGAGCCATTCATCGAAGGAGAGATTGCATGAGCCCTCCGAGTGAGACGCGGAAGATCTTGGTCGCGTGCGTCGGGAACATCTTCCTTGGCGACGACGGCTTCGGCGTGGAGGTAGCTCGATCGCTCGCCAGGCGTACTCTGGCGCCCGATGTAATAGTGAAGGACTACGGCATTCGAGGCTTCGATCTTGCCTATACTCTGCTCGAGCCCTGGGATGCCATCATCCTTGTCGACGCTCTCCCGCGTCACGATGCGCCCGGCACTCTTTATCTGGTCGAGCCGGATCTCTCGCGCATGGGAGACCCCGCCACACGCGGCATGGAGATGAATCCGCACGGCATGGACCCGCTCCGCGTGTTCAATCTCGCACTCACCATGGGACCAATCCTCGGCTCGCTCTTCGTCGTCGGTTGTCAGCCCAACGACTTCGGTGACGAGCTCGAAGGTCGCATGGGCCTATCCGACCCCGTCCAAGCTGCCGTCGAGGGTGCATCTGACATGGTGGAAGAGTTAGTAGCGAAGATCAGATCAGGCGTAACGGCGACAGGCTTGCAGGAGTTGGAGGTAGCACAGTGATCGGAGAATGTAGCGGAGGAAAACCAATGACAGGGAAAATTATCCTGGGAGTATTGGGCTTAGCCATCGTCGTCCTCGGAGTGGTAACGGCTCCGGATCTAATTCGTTATATGAAGATCCGTTCGATGTAAGGAACCCATGCACGAGCTCTCGATCGCCATCAGCATGATCGATCAGGTTATGGAGGAGTGCGTCAACCGGGGCGGCCTCGCCGTGGAGGCCGTTCATATGCGCCTCGGCGTCTTTGCCGGAGTGGATAAAGATGCTCTCCTCTTTTCGTACTCGCTCGCCTGCGAAGGCACGCCGCTCCAGGGTTCACGCCTCGTCGTTGAAACCGTACCATTACTGGTTTACTGTCCTGCCTGTAAGCAGGAACGCACACCGCCATCGGTTTATCAGATTTGTTGCCCGGTGTGTCTTACCCCAACGCCAGATATCTTGACCGGTCGCGAAATGGAAGTGGAATCCTTGGAGGTTGCTGTGTGACTACGCGCATGGTCGAGGTTCGAGCAAAGGTGATGAAGCAGAATGACGTGCTGGCACGCTCACTGCGCGAACGTTTTGAGCAACACAATACATGCGTCATAGGGCTTGTCTCGAGCCCCGGTTCGGGTAAGACCGCATTCCTTGAGAAGCTCCTTGCCGGACTAGCGCGCACCCACATGGTCGCTGCTCTGGTCGGCGATCTTGCTACTGAAAACGATGCGGTTCGTTTGCTGCGTGCAACGCCGAACGTCAAGCAGATTACTACCGGTACGATCTGCCATCTCGATGCATCGATGGTCGAGAGAGCTTTGGAAGAGTGGGACCTCAAGACCATCAATTTTCTATTCATAGAGAATGTCGGCAATCTCGTCTGTCCTTCCAGCTATGACCTCGGAGAAGAACTACGCTTCGTTCTACTATCTGCCACGGAAGGCGAAGACAAGCCGCTCAAGTATCCCACCATCTTCAACAGTTCCGACGTTGCCATTATCACCAAGATGGATATGGCCGACGCCGCGGAGTTCGATGTGGCCTCCGCTCGTCGCAATATCGAGAGGGTGCGTCCAGGTATGAAGATTTTCGAGGTCTCCTCGAAAACCGGCCTGGGCATGGAAGAGGTCTTCGGCTTTCTCCATGCACAGCTCGCACGTTCGCGCATTTCTGCCTCTATCGTCGAGGAAGTTGTCCAGTGACTATTCCTCTGCAACTGACGCTTCTCCTGTGCGATTCTGGGCTTCCGTCACGGCTTTGACTGCGATCACATCGCCGCTATATCGGATATCACCGGTGTGCAACGCTAGGCTTCGACTGCAATGCGTCTCGGACTACTTTATGCGCTCAGCGGAAACCGTCGTGCGACTATCTCGCTGCCGCCGTAGAAACCATACCTACCATAGACAAGATTTTGTGGGGCAAATATATTGCTGGCAATCTCGACCTTGATTTGGTGATCGATGGGGTCGAGTATGAGTGAGATGAGAATTCCTATCCTGTATCTTGTTTGTTCGCCGCAATAACTTCTGAAAGAGCTTGGTTGATGCAGACTCAAAAAGCAAGACTTGGTTAATAAGAATTTGCATGCACTTCTGGCCCGTTGGGCAAATGGTCAAGATGGATGGTGCCGCGCGATCGCAAGTGACATTCCCAAAAGCGGAGTTCCACCTTCCAAACTCGACACTGATCGCTATCTAAATCTGCCGCTCTCGGAGAAAGAGCTATCCTCCGAATCTTCGAAGTCATTCCACCGATCGAGGAAAAGCAGCTCACCGGCAACTCTCTTGACGCAATCGGATTGGAATCGCTAAAGGTTGGCGATGGCGTCAATGCGTTGAAGCCTGGAACACAAATAGATTTCGCGCCTGGTGTAACCATAATTTTGGGGAGAATGGTGCAAGCAAATCGGGTTTAGTCCGCTTTAAAACGCGCCGCCAGCGTTACAACGGCCGAGGACATTCTTCACAAAATATCCATAAAGACAGTTCGGAGCGTGGTCGGCAGCACGGTGCAACTTCCTGCGAAGGAGTACTTGTGACCGATCTCATTCGCCGCTCCAGCGCCGAGCGGAACAGATGGCAACATAAGTACAGTCCAGCTTGGACGCGCTGCAATTGACTTTGCTAGATCGTCTGCGAACCTCCGGTTGAAAATACCATTGGTGCCGGCAGGAAGATAAGGGACATGTTCTTCCAAGATGCCGCGTGGGAACGATAACGATCCGATTCTCTATAAGTACGTTGATAATGTCTCCAATGGTACACCTGGTAAGGTCGCACAAATCGGAAATATCCGGTCCACCCTGTGAGTGGGCTAGGGACTCTTGCTGTAGTGGAAGTCTTGAAAGCGCTGAGAGAAATGCCGGTTACGAAAGTGTATTTATCAATTCCACCATTCGCGAACGAAACCATCGCAATAACCATGATCGAATTGGCGTCTCAAAATAGTAGAGAAACTCAGCACACTCAAGCCTACGCACAATATAAGGTACACGGCGTAATCCTGATTGCTTAGCCAGTGGAATTGCATAAATAGTGACAGCAGCGGCTGATGTATAAGGTAGAAGCGCAAAACTTGCATTACCTAAAACCACGCGATCCGGCACTTGCCGCGCTTTTTGTCGAAATGACCAGACGCGGAACCATTCTGGACGCGACCGTCTGGATCTACAGCGCAGATACCGCCAGCTCCACTACCTTGTCTCCTCTGCCTCCAGGGAGTTGCGATGACGCCGTTGGCGGGCCGGCGAGGCGCTCTGCCGGAAGTACTCTTTGTTGACCTGACCGCCGACCACTTGGGGCAGCTGCAGCGGCGGCACAGGCGGTCTCGTTTGAATTTGCAATTGGAAGAGTGACGGGTGAAAACGGAAAGGACCATCGGGCCTCCCACTTCAGCTGGAGTGTTGCCCGAACGCTGAAACGGGTCAAAAGAACGGACCCGGTCTGCGCAACGTACAAATCGCGTACAAAAAACCGTCCCGTTTTCGGGCCGAACTGGTAAGTTATAGAGGAATAGGATACTTAGGTATGGTGGAGGCGGCGGGAGTCGAACCCGCGTCCGAAATCGTAGTCAACAAAGAGACTCCATGCTCAGTCGCGTTCCGGAAGGTTTCGCGTTGCGCGCTCAGAACGGACAAGATGCGCGCATTACTAGTCCGTGGATCTCGTCCTCATGGCCCGTACCCAGCCATAAGAACCAGCCTGCTGTGCGACGTCCTCTCGCAGCCCGCAGACAAAGCTGCGGAGGACGGCAACTTAATTAATTAAGCTGCGTATGCCAGTTGATGATCGGCAATTATCATTTTCCGAGCGATTACGGGTGCCCAGCCCCCGGCATGCCTCTTTGCCGCAAACAATCCCGTCGAAACCGTGACGCCCCCATGTGGAGCAGCTTCAGGGAGTTTGAAGCTTGTAAAAGATCTGTTTTTATTCTACGCCATTCCTGAACTTCTCTTTCATCAGTAGTATGGAGTAGCGTGCGTTTCTCCGGACACAGAACTCCGTAGAAAGCCTCCTAACGGTAAAACGTCCGCATCTTGTGCGGACGTTTCTAGACAAGCTTCCAGGAAGAGCCTGCTTTCTCTATTCATAATAGCAGTCGTGTCAAGTGGCCTGGTTGGAAACTGGCTTGTGTAGGATGGGATATGTTTTCACGCCGGATTTTTTTGTGGACTTCTTCTGCTGCGGCACTTCTAGCTTTGCGACCGGGAGCCGAAGCGCAACAGGGCGGCGATCTTCAGGCCGCTGGTTCTGTTCCGTCTGCGATTGCAGCTTTGCCCGATCTTTCAAGGCTGGCCAAACCTTTCACCAATGACGAGCGTTTGACGCGCATCGAGCGAGCGCGGCAACTCATGGCGTCCAATAAAATGGACGCCATCATTCTCTCTAACAATGCAACTTCGTCGGTTTACTTTGCCAATATTCGATTCGGCGGCAGTGAACGTTTCTGGGCTCTGGTGATTCCTGTCAAAGCACCACCGTTTGTTGTTTGCCCGGCGTTTGAAGAGGATCGGGCGAGGGAACTGCTGAGTGCGGGTCCATTCGCCAAGGATGCGGACATCCTGACCTGGCAGGAGGATGAAAATCCGTTTGCGCTGACGGTGAGAGGTCTGAGGGATCGCGGAATCGCAAACGGTACCGTCGCCATCGACGAAAATATGAAGTTCATCTTTGCCGATAGCCTGGCGAAGGCAGGGCCCGGATTGCATCTTGTCAGCGCGGTTCCAGTGACGGCGGGTTGCCGCATGATCAAGGATCAGCATGAGCTGGACTGTATTCGATTGGCGTGCCGGGCAACGTTGCTGGTCTATCGCGCGGTGTATCAGTCGCTCGGCGAGGGCATGACGACACGTGATGTGCGAAGGCTGATTCAGGCAGGCTATCAACGTGTGGGGTTTGAGGGCGAGGCCAGTCTGAATATCGGCGAGTTCACAGCTTCACCGCATGGCTCGACGCAGCCGCAGACGATTCGCCAGGGCACGATCCTGATGCTGGATGACGGCTGCTCGGTGGAGGGTTATACCTCCGACATTACCCGTACTTTCGTGCTGGGCAAGGCTACGGACAAGATGAAGACTGTCTTCGATATCGTGCACAAGGCGCAGTCGGCTGCGCTGGCGGCAGCGAGACCGGGTGTTTCCCTTGGCGATGTGGATGCGGCCGCGCGCAAGGTGGTGGCCGATGCGGGATATGGGCCGGAGTTCAAATACTTTACACATCGCGTTGGTCATGGCATGGGAATGGACATGAACGAGTGGCCCTACTT
>JAATFH010000552.1 GCA_015655315.1 Terriglobales bacterium | reverse complement strand
TTTTTTGCGTCATACGCAGTCGAAGGATCTGCTTTTCCCTGACTCCGCTCACATTTTCGCTAACCGAAAAGAAATACAGATCCTTCGCCTCGCTCAGGATGACAATTCTTTGCTGAAATAAATACTTTCGCTTGCGCTTCTATGTCGATCCTGCCTAGGAAATGTACTCACTCCCAGGTGCACGTCCAGCTAGAAATAGTGACGTTTCCAAGATCGCCAGTATGGTGTGAAGCCGGATTTATCCGTCCGAGCGAAGGGGCTTTTTAAAGATTTTTTTTATCTTCGTGAAAAGTGACTGGGCTGACTTTTCGCTTTGGAAGACAATATTTCCAGGAACCATCAATTCGATTCTGGTTCCTGCATCCGATGAGCTGGAAAGGCGGAACTTTCCGCCAATGCGCAGAGCTCGTTCCCGCATTCCAGGCAGACCGAAGTGGCCTTCTTTTCCGTTAGCCAGGATGTTCGAATTGATTCCTATGCCGTTGTCATGGATTCTCAGGGAGAGGTCGCGGGAATAGCGCAGCTGCACTTCCAGACGCGTGCCGTGCGAGTGCAGACAAGCATTGCGAATCGCCTCATAGCCGATACGATAAATCTCATCGCGCACAATCGGGTGCATCTCTGCTGCCGTGCCCTCAACAGAGAGGTTGCTCACCATCAACCCATGGATTGCGCAATCCTCCAGAACTCCCTGAAAAGCTTCGGCAAGATCATTTCTCTGCGTGGTGGAGGCGCGCAGAGAATGGAGGGCTGTGCGGCCTTCCTGGATGGCCTGTCCCAGCCAGGCCGCCACTCGCTCCATGGCGTGGCGCATATGGACGAGGTTGTCAGGCTCATCAAGCGCATCGTCGGCAACCATCTTGCTGCCCTGGATCGTTTGGAGAAGCGTGTCATGAATGTCTCGCGCTAAGCGGGTGCGCTCATCCAAGCGCTCGTCGAAACGAGCGCTGATAGCGGCCGAAATCTGTGCTACGCGCAGCCTGTAAAGACCCCACACGACAAGGATTCCCGAGAGAATGCAGGCTATGATGAACCAGTTTGTCTGATACCACGCAGGCGCGATACTGAAGTCCAAGGTCGCACCCACGTTGTTCCATACGCCGCTGCTATTGCTGGCAATCACACGAAAACTGTACTTGCCCGGATGTAGGTCGCTATAGAAAGCCTGTCGCCGTGTTTCTGGATCCTGCCAATTTGCGTCGTGACCTTCGAGTTTGTAACGGAAGCCGACTCTGCGTGGAATGGAGAAACTGAGTGCGGTGTAATCGATCTCCAGATTGCGAGCCAGGGCAGGGAGGCGGAGATGTTCCGCGGGCTGATACGTTTTGTGATCGGCGATGACTTCTTCAATATGGACGGGAGGCGGAATGTCATTCTTGTACAAATGGTCGGGATCGATCATTTGCAGGAAGATGCCGTTTACAAACCAGAGCCGCCCATCCGGCGATTTGGCGGCTTTTGGCTGAGCGAGTGATGTCCCAGGTTGTACGGCATCCAGTGCATCGAAGGTTTCTACCGCTATCTTGCTGTCTGAATGTTCCCGCCAGTGGGCGATCTCCGGTGCAGAAATTTTCAAAAGGCCGCATTGGCTGTAAAGCCAAAAGGAGCCGTTATTGTCCTTTATGAGGGAGAAGATTGAATTACAGGGAAGGTCATTCCGGGTATCAAGAGTCTTCGACTGACCGTCACCCCATCGAAATAATCCTTCGCTGGTTGCCACCCAGAGGGAAGAATCGGAATCAACCAGAAGAGTTCGAACCCTCAATACATTTGTGCCTCTGTAATTCAGCGAGACGGTATCCAGATGGCCATGATGGTAATGGCCGACCTTGTCGCTGAACGTGCCTATCCAGAGGCCATTGTCCTGGTCTGCCGCAAGCCAGTTGGGCAAGCGAAGGTCGTTGAGAGAAATTTCTTCGCAGACTTTCTGATCTCGAACGCGGAAGAGATGATGGTGAGATGCCATGACCCAGATGTCGTGATCCGTACTCTCGGTAATGGCAAAGAGGCCGCCCTCGGCTCTGAAGGCGCTTCCATCCAAATTCCGGATCTCCTGGAATCTGCCGTGGTCGTAGATCATCAGCTTCTGGTCGACGCCAAGCCACAAGCGGTGACTGTGGTCCTCGAACAGTGCGGTGACGTCTTGTCCGGGCAGTCCCTTGCCGGCTGAAATCGCAGAAATACTGCCGTCGCGAAGAACATCCAGCGCTTGCTGATTTCCTATCCACACGGCTCCATCGCTTCCGGCAACCACTGAACGGGTGCCATTGGAGGACAAACCTTCGTGCGTCGAATAACTGACAACCGCAGTATTCCTGAAGAAATCAACTCCTCCGTTCGTGGCCACCCAGAGGTTGCCTTCTCGATCCTGATAGATTCCGGCAACGGTATCGCCAGTCAGGCCGTCTACGCTACGGTATTGATCGGTTCTGCCATCGCGAATGTGATAGAGCCCTTTTGTCTCGGTTCCTACCCACAGACTCTTGTCGCGATCGAGAAACAATGCATGCGCTGTGACAAGAGAGCCGTCGAATCCCGGAACTTTATAGCTGGTCCATCTTCCATCGACATAATGGCGCACCCCTAACTTTGGTCCGGCTTCTTCCATCGCTGCCCAAAGCGACCCGGACGGTCCGGCGGCGATATCGATCACGCCGGGATCCCCTTTCAAATGCTTGAGTTCCGCCTCAAAAAAAGTGGCGGCGGGAGCGCCTGGTTTCCAGCGGCAAAGCATGTAGGAACCGATCCACAAATTCCCCAGGCTGTCTTCACTTAAGCCTACGCCGTAGTTGACGGGGATACCGTCGGCCTCTCCAAAGCACTGTAGTTCCCGGCCCGCAACCCGGCAGAGCGGACCCTTGCCATCCCTGACGTTATAGCGAGTTACCCAGACCGTTCCCGTATGGTCCTGGATAACGTTACTGATGCCGATCGGCATGCTCGAATAGTTGAGGAGCTCGCCGTTTTTCAGGCGGCTTAAGCCGGCTACTGTGCCAATCCACAGGCTTCCGTCCGGCGTGCCCAGAATGGAAGTAATCCTCGAATCCGGCAAAGCCTGGCCGTGGGGAGCTACCCATGGTACAAACCGTACGCCATCAAACCGTACGAGGCCGTTCAGGGTTCCGATCCAGATATAACCATCGGCGGTCTGGGTAATTGCGTTTGGAGAGCTGAAGAAGCCGTCCTGTATTCTCCAGGCCGTATGCGCATATTGAGAGATTTGTCTATTCTGGTCGAGTGCTCCGGCCGTTCTCACTACCAGGAAGAAGATAAAAACGAGCGTGATCAATCGCAGATTTTTCATCTTCTCCACTCATGTCCACGAGTTGACATACTTTGCGCGCGGCCGGTGTCCACGCTTGTATCTTCCGAGTGAAGAACCAATGCATACTTACAGATAAATCGCGATGAACATGCTAACGCTCTCAACAATAAGGAGATCGTTGCTTTTGGGCAATACCTGAATCTGTAGTTTTCGACCTGTAGTTTTCTATAGATTCATCGCGAGATCAGATCTGCAGAAGACCGCGCCGCAGTGCGATGATGACAGCGTGCGTACGGTCATTCGCCTGCAGCTTATCCACGACATTTTTGATATGGAAATTCACCGTCGTTTCAGAAATGGCCAGGTCATCGGCTATCTGTTTGTTGCGGCGGCCATCTCGAATCAGTCGCAAAACTTCGAGTTCCCGGACGGTAAGGCCGTTATCGCCTAAATGCTCGGCGAGACGCGCTGCAACCTCCGGAGGAACATGCCGCCGGCCGGCATGAACCGATCGGATCACGGCAAGCAGTTCATTCTTGGGCATGCTTTTGAGCATGTAAGCCGCCGCGCCGGATCGCAAAGCACGCTGAATATCGCCGTCGCCGTCGGAGGTGGACAGCATGATGACACGAGCCTGCGGGAACTCTCCCCGTATGGAGATGAGGGTATCCGTCCCGCTGATTCCAGGGAGCCGGAGGTCCATCAGGGTGATGTCCGGCCTGTGGTTACGAAATTGGGTGATAGCTTCCATGGCATCCGCCGCATAGGCGACAAGAAGCATGTCCTGCTGCGATCCGATGATTGTGCTCAGTCCCTCGCGAAATACCGGATGATCTTCTACGCTCAGGATACGAATCGGTTTATTTGGAACCATAGCCCATTCTCTCCTCGCGGCGTTTCTCGGGGCAGTATGTTTGTACTGGGCCGTGAACTGGCTGTCGGGGAAGCTCATCAAGAGTACAAAGGCCGAGGCTCAGCCCAGCGGTAGCGCTGCCTAGCTGGTAGATGTGAAAAAAATAGCAGCGATTCAGTTTGATATGCAAGTACGGAGCTATGGATTGCCACCATAGTTTTCACGTGATCCAGTTCTTAATTGGTTGTGCGGTAATTCAGACTATGGCAACGATTGCGGGAGGAGAACTTCGAAATCTATTGGATACCGTCTAGTGCCTGCAATCGGCACAGACGCCGTAAAGGAAGAACTCATGCCCGGTTGCGCGAAAGCCGCGAGGAAGTTTTGGCTTGAATGTCGGGATACATCCATCCAGCTCATACAGCTTTCTGCATTCATTACATTGAAAGTGATGATGGTGCTTTTTACCCGCCACTTCGTATCGAGTCGAGTCGCCGGGAATTTCGACTGTCTGCAGCCAGCCCTCATCCACCAGGCTCTGAATATTGCGATAGACAGTAGCGATACCCAGAGCGGGGTAGTGGCGCTGCGCCCCTTGCAAAACTTCATCGGGCGATAGCGGTCGATCGGCGTCGACGAAGGCGTCGCGAATCGCTGCCTTTTGCCGTGTGTTGCGTTTCTCCATAGCTGTTAAGAAGCCATTCTCATCTTTATCTTAGCAGGCGTTTTTTACCGAGGTCATGAAAATGGCGCCTCATTTTCAGGCTGCGAGTCAATTGCGACCTGCGCGAGCCGCTGGATGCTCAAGGTCGCGTCTGCCTCAGCCGCTGCAAAGCCGCGATCATGGCGTCGATGTCTTCGTAATTGTTGTAGAGCGCCAGGGACGGACGGACGGTGCTTTCGAGGCCAAAGCGCCGCAAGGTAGGCTGCGCGCAGTGGTGTCCGGAGCGCACGGCAATTCCTTCCCGATTCAGCGCCGAGCCTACTTCCTCTGTCTTAAATCCATCCAGCACAAAAGAGAGCACGCCTGCCTTCTCCTTTGCTGTCCCGATGATGCGAAGCCCGGGAATCGTGAGAAGCAGTCTGGTCGCGTAGAGAAGCAGATCATGCTCGTGGCGGGCGATGTTTTCCATGCCGATCTGTTCCAGATAATCGATTGCCGCTCCAAGCCCCACCGCGTCGGCAATGCTTCCCGTACCGGCTTCGAACCTTCCCGGCGGCGGCTGGTAGATCGTCTTCTCAAAGGTGACATCGACGATCATGTTGCCGCCTCCCTGCCACGGGGGAGAATCCGCCAGCACATCCGGCTTGCCGTACAGAACGCCGATTCCGGTCGGAGCAAAGACCTTGTGGCCGGAGAAGACATAAAAGTCGCAGTCAATCGATTGCACATCGACGCTCATGTGCGAGACCGCCTGTGCGCCATCGACCAGGATGCGCGCCCCGTAACGGTGGGCCATCTGCACTAACTTGTGAACGGGCGTGATCGTTCCCAGTGCGTTCGATACCTGCGTTACCGAAACAAGCCTGGTCTTCGGGTTGAGCAGCTTTTCGAATTCATCGAGCAGTATCTGCCCATCGTCATCGACGGGCGCCACACGCAGGCGCGCTCCTTTTTCAGCGGCCAGCATCTGCCAGGGAACGATATTCGCGTGATGTTCAATCCAGCTGATCACGATCTCATCGTCTTTCTGGATATGGCGATTCCCCCAGCTTTTGGCAACGAGATTGATGGCCTCTGTTGCTCCGCGAACAAAGACTATCTCTTTGGTGGACGGCGCATTCAGGAATCGCGCCACCTTTTCGCGTGCGTCCTCGTAGGCATCCGTTGCGCGTGCAGCCAGTTCATGGGCGGCGCGGTGAATGTTCGAGTTCTCGTGTTCGTAAAAATAGGAAATGCGATCAATGACATTCTGCGGCTTCTGCGTTGTCGCCGCGTTGTCAAGCCAGACGATCGGATGGCCATTCACGCTTTCCTGGAGAATGGGGAAGTCGCGGCGGACGGAAGCCAGGTCGAACTGCTGGCGCGGCAACTTCAAATCAGGAAGCTCTTTTGAAGAGCTGGTGCTTTGCTGGCGTTGTTTCGCTGCGGGTGCTTCGCTCACGGGAGCTGAAGTTTCGAGGAAATAGAAGGATGGCGATGCCGTTGCCATCAGGGTCTCCGGATTTACCGGCTCAGTCAGCAAAGAGGTACCCGGCAGAAACCCTTCGAGAGAGGGAAACTTCAGATCGAAGGACGGTAAAGGAAGCGAGAAAGGCGATTGCGCCGCTTGTGCGGAAAGGACGTTGCGCCCCGGCACGCCGGATGTGTGCGGTATTTCGAGCAAGGGCACAATCGTGAACGACGAGAGCGCCTGTTCGGGCGAGACCGGCGCACCAGCTGCCTGCAACAAATCCGCCTCGCTCGGCAGACGATCGACGGAGGGCATTCCCGGTATGGCAGGGGCAGCTGCTCCGAATTGCGGGAGCCGCGTTTCAAAAGAGGGGAAGGCGCGCGACTGACTCACTGCTTCCTGCACCGGTGCGAGCGAGGTTTCCTGCAACGGCAGGGCACGAAAAAACTCGTTCGCCATCCGGGTAAGCGTGGCCACATCCGGCAAAGACGCAGGAGCAGCAGCGTTCAAGCCCTGCTCATCAACAGGGACGGACCGAGCTGCTTCGCTGGCGTACGCCTCGTCGTGGCGATCACTTGTACTCATAGTAGTGACCGACCTCAACGTTTTCGAGCACGCCCAGTGCGTCCTCTGTCAACACCGCTGCCGAGCAATACAGCGAGATAAGATACGAGGCGATGGAGCTGCGATCAATGCCCATGAAGCGGATCGAGAGCCCAGGAGTCTGCTCCCCGGGAAGGCCGGGCTGAAAGAGTCCGATAACGCCCTGCCGCTTTTCGCCTGTGCGCAGCAGCAGAATACTTGTTTTGCCGGTAGCGTCCACGGCTAACTTGTCACTGGGAACGAGCGGTACGCCGCGCCAGGTGAGAAACTGCGAGCCAAAAAGCGTCACTGTCGGAGGAGGGACGCCGCGGCGCGTGCATTCGCGTCCAAAAGCAGCGATAGCGCGCGGGTGGGCGAGAAAAAATGCGGGCTCTTTCCAGACACGCGCCAGCAATTCGTCCAGATCGTCCGGCGTGGGCGCTGCCTTGCGCGGGTTGACGCGGTAAGCCTTGGCTACGTTATTCAGCAGGCCATAATCGGCATTATTGATCAGCTCACTTTCCTGCCGCTCTTTCACTTTTTCGACGGTGAGACGAAGCTGCTCGCGAATCTGATCGTGTGGATGGCTGTAGAGATCGGAAATCCGCGTATGGACATCCACAACGGTGGAAATCGCGCTTAACGTATATTCCCGTGGCTTCTCGACATAATCCACAAAGGTTTCGGGGAGCTTGCGCTCATCGCGTGTGCCGCATGCCACCTCGATGTCCGCGTCATTCTCCACCTGGTTGACGCGGTATGTTCCAGATTCCACCGGCACCCAGGACAGCAGTTGCACTAGCCATCGCGGTGTAATGGCTGCCAACTGGGGAGCGGTTTTGGTGGTGTTTGCTAGCTGACGTGCTGCCGCATCGCCAAGTGCGCGACGGTTTTCTGAGGTCGGCAAGTGAGTACTCCTTGGAAGTGATCTTCGCGTAGGTGATTGTATGCTTTTCTTTGCGATAACGAAATGGCCTGGCGAGAGGCCTACTGGCTATCGTTTGCAGGTTCGGGCATGAGGAGGAGCACCAGAATCAGGGCCTCCACCGTGAACATGCGGAACGCCGCTTCCTGGCCGTTCCATATCTTCGATTGCCACATGAGAAACCATTCCGCGCCGATGGAAAGAAAGCCGACGAACCAGAGCAGCAGACCAGCGGTCAGAGCGGCAATTCCAATTCGTTTGGCTCGTGTAAATTCGTTCTGAGACACGTTACGCGCGCGAAAAAGCGCCACGGCTCCGATCCAGCAGAGAACCGCGTTCAGCAGCTCCCACGCGATGATGCCAAGATAGGCCGCGAGATAGATTTGGGGGGAGTAGATGGCGCGCCACATGCCCTGATTCCCAGGGAACGTCGAATCCATGGCGAGGACATGGTGGACAAACTGGTAGTTGGAATGGAAGTCCGTGGTGTTGTTGAAAACCACAATGGTGAAGAACAGGCCAATGGACGCAAGTAGAAGCGTCTTTGAGAAACGCGCGGCCGTAGTCGCCGAAAACATGCTCCATCTTAGCCTGACCGTATCAGTTCGCAAGTACATTCTTGAATCGAATGCCGGACGGTTCAGAGTGCATGCTAGAGTAGCTGCATCATGAATCCCTATGCAGTGCTGGAGCAGTTGGAATTGGTTCTTCCTCAGCCTCCTAAACCCGGTGGTAACTACACGTCCGCAAAAAAAACGGGCAGTCTCGTATTCCTCGCTGGAGTGATTTCTCAGGACGCCGGCGGGATCATTACCGGAATAGCAGGCGCTGATCGCACGCTGGATGAAGCTTACGCCGCGGCTCGAAGCTGCGCTCTATTGCAACTCGCCGTACTCGAACAACATCTCGGCTCGCTCACGCATGTCAAAGGCGTGATCTCGGTCAATGGATATGTCAACAGCGTTCCCGGTTTTGCTGACTCCCCCAGGGTAATCAACGGAGCGAGCGATCTGCTGATGGCAGTGTTTGGCGAAGCAGGGCTGCATGTGCGCGCTGCGATTGGAGTGAGCGGCCTGCCGCGCAATGCTCTCGTCGAGCTGCAGATGGTTGTGGAGGCGGTGGATTGATGGCGCAGTACACGCTGAGCGCGGAGCTGACACATTCGCGCTGGAACGCTGACCTGCCGCCGCGGCTCACGATTGAATCCGGTGACGTGGTGAATTTTGAGTGCCAGGATTCGAGCGGTGCTCAGGTTCATCCTGGGATGACAGCTCAGGAGTTCACGGGAATCGATCGCGGCAAAATCCATGCGCTGACCGGGCCTGTGGCGATACACGGAGCACAACCGGGCGACGTATTGCAGATAGATGTGCTCGAAGTGCTGCACAAGGGCTGGGGATGGTCGAGCGTGATCGAAGGGTTGGGCTTTCTGAAGCAGCGCTTTCATGAGCCCTTTCTCTTTCATTGGAAACTTGCTCAAGCAGTCACGCATTCACTCGCTCCGGCGGTGGTTCCGCTACGGCCTTTTTGCGGAATCATGGGCGTCGCGCCCGCTGAGCGCGGCGAGTTTCGCACGCGCGCGCCGGGCGTCTTCGGCGGCAATATGGACGTGCGTGAATTGTCCACCGGTGCCACATTGTACTTGCCGGTGCAGCAGCCGGGCGCTCTGTTTTCCTGCGGCGACGCGCATGCCGCACAGGGCGATGGCGAGGTGTGCATCAATGGCATTGAATGCCCGGCAGATGTGTCGCTGCGTTTCAGGCTGTATACGTCGCGCTCATTGCGCGGGCCGCTGATCGAGTCAGCTAAAACACAACTGGCGGAGGATCACGGAAGCTGGTTAGTTGTAGAGTCAGCGACCGATGCCATCGAGGCCGCACGCAACGCGACGAATCGCATGATTGATCTTCTGGTTGAGCGCTGGAGTATGGAGCCGGTGCATGCCTATCTGTTATGCAGCGTGGCCATGAAGCTGCAACTAAGCCAGGTAGTGAACGAGCCGATGATCACCGTCGCAGCAGCGATTGCGAAAAGCGTGCTGCCGTCGCGCACCATGTTCTGAATCGTGAGCGGAAGCTTGTCCGTTTGCCAGGTTAAGGAATGTCTATGGTCATCAACGATCCGGAAACAGTAGCGGAACTGAGTTCTCTCTATCCTCGCTATGAAGAAGCACTGGTAAGCAACAATGTTGAAGTGCTGACGCAGATGTTCTGGGCCTCCCCGCTGGCGATCCGGTTCGGAGCCGGTGAAAATCTGTATGGAATCGAGGAGATCGAGGCATTCCGCAAGAGCCGTCCAGCGCTGAATCTTGCGCGGAGAACCGTGCGGCTGGAGATTGTTGCCTTCGGCAAGGATTACGGAAGCGTGACTCTGGAGTTCGAGCGCGATTTGCCGGGAGGTGAAGTCGTTCGCGGACGGCAGAGTCAGGTGTGGGTGCGCTTCGCAGATGGCTGGAGAATCGTGTCGGCGCATGTCTCTACGATTCCTGTAAAGTAATTGTCTTTATGCTGAGATGACGACTTCGAGCGCATGCACAGGAGCCTGGGCCAGTTGCTCCGCGAATGCGGCTGAGGACGTGAATCGTGTCCCCGAAACGAACCGTGCGCGCAGGCCGAAGCGCATCTCCGGTTCACGCAGCGGATAGGGTGAAAGCCGGAAAGTGCGTTCCCCAACACGTTTGACCTCGACCTGCTTTGGCGTTTCTTGCAGCGTGCGCAAAGGGTGCAGCAGTGTTGCAGGCTTATCGAAATCGACACAGCTCAAAAGTGAAAGGTTATCGGTAGCCTGCAGCAGGCGGAAATTTTCCGTGATGCTCTCGTCGTCAAGCTGTTCAGGAGAGAATGCTCCGCTATGCGCCAGCTGCTGTCGAAGCTCATTTTGCAAACGCTGCTGCTCGGCAAGAAAACTATCGAGCAGGGGAAGCTGCTCCGGACGGATGGTGCTGCGGTCCGCGCGCGCGGAGAGCAGGTTGTGCGTGTGCATCGAAATCAGGATGGCGGCATAGGGGTCTTCTTCCGCCATGGAGAGAACGGCGTTGCGGCGGACCGCGAGATAGTCCTCAAGGTCAATCTCCTCAAAGGCGGAGTATTTGCCGACCAGTTCCGTAGAGAAGGCGGCGGGCCTGCCCTCGCGTGTCACGACGGGTTCGGCATCGCGCGCCTGCCAACCATCGTCATGGCGATAAATGCCCCGAAGAACATGGGCGCGAGGCTCCGGCGAGGCGAATAACGCATTGCCCCATGCGGAGGCGAATTCGCCTGCAAGATGCGCGTGATCCGGGTGTGTGACCAGCCACCAGCCATCGGAAGTTGCGAGACGAAGCATTCGTGTTGAAACTCCTTGACTTGCTGAACGTCAGATTTCGCTGCTATCGGAACGCGCCGACTCATGCCACTTGTGTAGAAACAACCACTCAAAAAACATGACAATAAAGAAGAAGGTAAAGCCGAGTATAGTTGCGGCAAACACCAGTGCGAAGAGGTAATCCGTCTGTAGCTGCGCCATAGCATACAGGATGGAATATCCCAGGCCGCCCTGGCCGACACGCGTCGATCCGGCGAAGAGTTCGCCGGTAATGGCGCCAATGACGGCGATGCCGCTGGAGATGCGGATCCCCACGAAGAGATACGGCAGCGAGTGCGGAAGGCGCAGCTTGCGCAGGATCTGCCCTTGCGAGGCATTGTGCATCAGGAAGAGCTGCAAAAGATTGGTGTCGACACTGATGAGGCCCTGCGTGGCATTGGCGATGATGGGGGCGAGACAGATGATGAATGTAACCAGAGCGACGGCAAACAGTCCCTGCCCTGCCCACATGAGAATCAGCGGTGCGATGGCGACGATGGGAACCGTTTGCAGAAGAATCGTGTAAGGGAAGAGCATGCGCCGGAGCAGCGGCAGCCGCGCGAAGACGAGCGCAATCAATAGACCGCCGACGATGCTTCCCGCAAGCCCCGCTGCAGCTGCTTCCGCGGATATCCAGAACGAAGTGCACAGGTCGGGGAAGCGTGCCACAATGGCGCGTCCGACATGCACCGGCGGCGGCAGCATATATGGCGGAACGTGCAGTGCCCAGACCGCAACCTGCCACACAAAAAGCAGCGCCGCAAAGACGATCAGCGCATTCAGTGCGAGAAACAGTCTCTTCTTCATGAGCGATGAGCCTCGCGCAGAAGCCGGGAGGCCCGGTTGACGAACGTGTCGAATGCGGGAGTTTCCCGCAGGCCGGCGGTTCTCGGATAGGGCAGATCGACAGAGATCTCGTGGGCTATACGGCCCGGATATGGCGATAGAATGACCACGCGCGACGAGAGGAAAACGGCTTCTGCCACCGAATGGGTGACGAAGAGCACCGTCCAGTTACCGGCCTCGCGCAGGCGCAGAATTTCTTCGTTCATGCGATCGCGGTTCATCTCATCCAGAGCGGCGAAGGGTTCGTCCATAAGCAGAAGCTGGGGCCTGGTGGCGAGAGCACGCGCAATAGAGACGCGCATCTTCTGGCCTCCCGAGAGCGCTCGGGGATAGCTCTGAGCAACGTGCGTGAGTCCGACGAGGTCGAGCAGTTTGGCGGTAGTGCGAAGGGCTTCTTCGTGGGAGCGGCCTTCGAGTTCGAGCGCGAGCGCCACGTTGCGTTGCACGCTGCGCCAAGGAAGCAACGTCGCTTCCTGGAAGACGAAGGAGACGAGGGGGCGCGCATTTCTCGGCTCCAGTCCATTGACCTTGATCTGCCCGGACGTGACAGGTTCGAGACCGGCGACCAGCTTCAGCATTGTGGATTTTCCGCAGCCGGAGGGGCCGAGCAGCGTCACGAACTCACCACGCTCGATAACGAGATCGATGCTTTGCAGCACAGGCTGGGCGGTTGCGCTGAAGCGCTTCGTTACGTCGCGAAAAACAATTTCGGGGATAGAACTCATGCGATCACAGGAAGGTGGAAGGTCGAAGGGCGTTCGCTGTCGTGGTGGACGATATGCGTGGAGCGGCTCCAGTTGAAAGGGGTCATCTCGGGGGGCGGTGTATCGTTCCCCGGATTGCGGTCGTAGAGCGGAAAGGCGCAGCCAGCGATCTCAAGCCGAAGGCGCTCGCCCGCATGGAACAGGCATGAAGTCGGTTCAAGCTGGAACTCCCAGAGATGGATTGCATCGGCGCGATAGGTTTCGCCGAAAAGAAACGCGGAGCGAGCGATGCCTATCGCGATAAACTCGGCACGACCGGAGGGAAGAACACGGACCAGCTTTGCGGTGAAGTCTGCGGAAGAAGCCGAGGTTGCCGCATACAGGGAAATGCGCGGCGCTCCAAAAACATGCACAGGTCTGGAGAGCGGCGCGGTGGTATAGACGAGGACATTGTTCCCGGCTTCAATGGCGGCCTGATCGAAGAGACCCGCCTGCGATAAAGGTCCTCCCGGCGCGGCTACCGGCACTTCAGGGTCGTAAACAAAGAGATCGGGAGGTTCAGCCGTGTCTGGCAATTGAGTGCTCAGAGTGCCGTTACCTTTGAGCGATTGAGCGCGGCCTTCGCTATGAAGGTAGAGCGTTACTTCGTCGGTTCCCTGCCAGTCGTCGCTCTCCTGCCAGGAGTTCAAACCGAGCACGAAGTGCCGCACACGCGGCTCGGCAGACCACGTACCGGAGTCTTTCAGCCAGTGATCGAACCAGCGCAGAATGAGGGAATCGGTGTCGAGAAGCGCCTCCTCGCCAAAGCTGCCTTCACCGGCGCGGTCGCTCCACGGAATATGCACCCATGGGCCTGCGAGCAGATACTGGTGCCGTCTTGCGTACTCAGAACCTGCGTTGCGCCGCAGCAGATCGAATCCCCGAACGCTCCCTTCAAGATAGGTGTCGTACCATCCTGAAACGTGAAGTGCCGGGATATCGATACGATGCGCGCGAAGACTGACATCCATGGCAGTCCAGTACTCGCCCGGTGCGGAATGCGCGAACCAGTCGCGAACGTACGAGGGAAGCGCTGGGTCGGTGATGGCAGGATGAGCGCCATAAGGCAGATGCATGGCCTGCGACCGCACGTTGAGCCATGCCGTTTCGAGGCGGTCACGCGCCTCGTGCAGTCCAAGACGCTGCGCATCTTCCTTCAGCATCTGCAGGCCCCAGCCGAGCGAGGAGGAAAGCCGCAACGCTCCGTTGTGATAGAACCACCCCGCGAAGAGATCGCACGCAGTCATCGCAGGCGCGATGCACGCAAGACCTTCCGGCTGTTCCGCAGCAGCCAGCAGTTGAGTTGCGCCCTGATAAGAGAAGCCATACATGCCTACGCGGCCATTCGACTCCGGACGGCTGCGCAACCACGAGATGGTCTCCGCGCCGTCACGTCCCTCATGACGAAATGGATAAAACGAACCTTCGGAGCCGCCGCGCCCGCGCACATCCTGAATCACGACGTTATAACCATGACGCGCAAACCACGCCGGATGCGAGTAGACGACAGTCGATGCGATATCGCGCCCGTAGGGCTGACGCATGAGCAGGGTGGGCTGTTTGCCGCCGCCAGGTGGATAGTAATGATCCGAGACGAGGGTTGTCCCGTCGGAGAGCCGGCAGCGAACGCCGCGTTCAAGCATGACGCCACCGCCGCAATCCACGCGCGCCGGAGTCGTCGAAGAGGGGGTGACCGGTTGACCGCTCACGCCTGCGCCTCGCCTCCTGTTGACTGGCCGGGCTCATGGAATGCGAGAATCTCAAGCAGGACGGAGGCGATCCTTTGGGCTGCGGCGCTGAGCCATAATTCGCCATTACTGGCGGTCGCTGGACGAGGGTCGCCCATCACACCGCTCGCTGCGATGTCCCGCGTAAGCCAGGCGAAATTAGCCGCGCCGTTTTCCGGGGCGAGCAGCGGCTTGTGCTCAATCGACGCAATGTAATTCACGGTGTAAGCCGAGGTGTCCACCAGCCCAGGCGCAGCGGCGAGAAGAAATGCCGTCTCAAGCTCGCCGGCATGAAAGCCGTAGGCCCGCTCCTGCGGGTTCAGCCCTTCAAAGGTCGCACCCGCCGAGCCGAAGATGGTGAAGGTGCGCAAGCCAAATTCGGCGCGGAGATCACGTGCCATGACATCCACCAGCGAACTGTTGCCGCCGTGCGTGTTGAAGATCGCGATGCGCTGGAACCCTGCGGCAGAGAGGCTTGCGCCGAGGTCGCGCAAAACGGCCATAAACGTGGAGGCAGAGACGGACAGAGTGCCGGGAAAGCCGATGTGCTCATTACTCTTGCCATAGCAAACCGGCGGCAGCGCGTAGACCGGCGCATCTGCCGGGAGCAGATCGAGCGCGCGGCCAAGCAGTTCGTTGTTGATCAGCGTATCGGTCGCAAGTGGAAGATGCGGGCCGTGCTGTTCGATGGCGGCGGTCGGCAGAATCAGAAGCGTGCGGTCACGCGGAAGAGCATCGACCTGTTTCCAGTTCAGGTAAGCGAAGTTGCGGCTGTCGGCGACGCGGGTCTTCATGCCGGAGGCTCCTCGGAAGCGGCGGCGTGGGACTCGTCTCGATGGAACGTAAGCATCTTGCCCGGGTTGAGCAGACCCTTCGGGTCGTAGCGGTATTTCGCCTGAAGCTGTACGATGTCGGCACGGTATCGGCCGCCGCCCTCTACATAGTTCACATGCGGATTTGCCACAAAGACACCATTGGCCCTGCAGGTCTCGATCATGTCGTTCAAATATTCCGGCGTGCGAAAGCGGACGACGGGAATTGCGCCCGCGCAGACGCTGCCTGTGCCATTCTTCGTCCATTCGATGTGGTGCAGGAAATCGTCACCGAAGCGATGCTTGAGAGTTTCCAGCTGCTGGCGTGCGCGGACAGGATCGGCATCGAAGCCGCACTGCAAGTATGTCCAGGCTGGATCGGATTTCATGGCCCAGAGAGTCGTGTGGTTCCAGGTGTAGTCGGAAAGCAGCGGCGATGCACGCAGGCCCGCATAAGGTGCGCAATAGGTCACCGTTCCTCCCGCAGCCGACACGAGACTTTCAAGTTGTGCAGCCTGAGAATTCGCGATGAGCAGGAAGACCAGCGCCGCTCCGTCGCGGGTGATGTCGCGCACCGGCGAGAAGAATGAGGGAATCGGCCATTCAAAGGCGGTGACAAGGCGCTTCGTCCACTTCGTATCGGTGGCTACAGCAGTGCCGAAGTCAAACGCTGCATCGAAACCGGGGAAGGAGACGGCACATTGCGCCCACTCGACGGCGGGTGTAAGCGCCAGCCAGATGCGTGTCATCACGCTGTTGGTGCCCCAGGCGTGAAGAATGCCGTGCACGTCATCGCTTTCGTGCAGCAGGATACGTGGCTCGGGTTCCATGGTCACGGCTTCAAAGGCGCGGACAGTCTTGAAGTCCCGCAAGCCGCCGTGTGCGACCGAACCGACGCCGCCGGAGCCGCCGCCGAGAAAACCGCCCACTGTCGCCTTGACGATCGTAGATGGATAGCAGCGCAACTCCCATCCGGATTCGCGCGCCGTCGATTCCAGCGCACCGAGGCGCACGCCCGGCTGACAGATGGCGACGCCGTCGGGCGTGATGGCTTCGATCTGATCCATGCGCGCAAGATCGAGGACGACGCCACGCTGCAGCGGCACAGCCTGTCCATAGTTGCCTGTGCCTGCGCCACGGACAGTGACGGGCACGTCATGCGCATAACAGAGACGAAGAACAGCAACGACTTCCTCCGCAGAGATCGGCTGCACGGCGACGTCGGCATATTTGCCATCGAGCTGCGGACGGAGGATCGGCGAATACCAATAGAAATCGCGTGACAGGCGTTCGACGACAGCAGGTTGCGTGATCACACGAGAGGCATCGCCGAGCACCTGCGCCAGTTGCGTTGCGATGGTCTTCAATCGGCCTCCTCAAAATGAACGTACTGAGAATTTGCTGCTGACGATCCGGTTTCGCTTATGTCGACGTAAGTATTTCCCTGGCGCTGCTCCAGGTCTTGAATGTTTCCTGCATCTTCGGGTGCGTGAAAAGAGCAAGACATTCATCACGGCATACTGGTCCTGTGACCACGGTGGAACTCATATCGGACCGCTCGGCCACTTCTGTGGCTGGAATACGGATCTGGCGGCAGAAGCGGTTGGCATCGGCAATTGTAGCGCCGTAGACGACCCGGTCCAGTCCCGCCCACAGCGCATTCGCCATGCACATCGGGCATGGTTCGCAGGTGGTGTAGAGGGTGTAGCCGCGCAGGGAATAGGATTTTAACTTGCGGCAGGCAAGGCGTACGGTACGTAACTCGGCGTGAGCGCTGGGATCGTTTTGCGGCGCCACGGCATTTAGCGCCCGCATCAGGCGGTCGCCCGTAATGCTATGAAAGATTTCGGCGGCGAAGGGTACCGGGTGTGCGGTCACAAGCGTGCGCGCAGTCCAGCGAGCAAGAGCAGCCATACGCTGCTGATCGAGCGCGGCGGCCATGCCTGGAAGCATGTGGGGTTCGCTGCGAGCTGCCATAGTTGAAATTAGCACACACGATCCCGCTTTTTAACTGCGATTGTTGAGCCGTGCTATTCCCCGCCAAGCGGCCCGCATACAATGCACCCATGCCGTCGAACTCTGCAATACCCTCTTCCATACGAGAGCTGCGCGAGCGCTATCGGGCAGGCGTGGTTGACCCGCTTGAAGTGGTGGAGGCCTCCCTGGAGCGAGCCAACTCGAATGCCGGAAGAAACGTCTACCTCTCGCTCGATGCGGCCCGTGTGCGGTGCGAGGCTGATCAGTTGGCGGCTCATCAGAAAGGCCGCGAGACATCTGCGAGTCAGCCACTCTGGGGCATACCCGTTTCGCTCAAAGACTGCTTCGATCTGGAAGGGTATGTGACCACTTGTGGATCGCAGTTTCTCGGCAGCTCTCGCACTCCTGCGACAGCGGATTCGGCGGTTGCGGCCCGTCTCAGAGGTGCGGGCGCAATCATTACCGGAAAAACTCATCTGCATCAGCTGGCGTACGGCATCACCGGAGAAAACCAGGACTTTGGAAACTGTCTGCAGCCCGTCAATCCAAAGCTGCTGACGGGGGGATCATCCAGCGGCGGAGCGGCGAGCGTGCAGGAGGGGTCGGCATTGGCGGCCATCGGCACGGATACGGGCGGCTCCATCCGTGTTCCTGCCGCCCTGTGTGGGTTGGTGGGCTTTCGATCGTCGATCACCATGAGCACGGAAAATGAATTCGCGCTGTGGCGTGGGGGTGAGCATCTTGCGCCGAGTTTCGACACGATCGGGTGGCTGTACCGCAATCTTTCCGACGGACCGGTGCTGGGTGCGGCACTGTTCGGCTTGCCCGAGGTAAGCTCTCCGCGCCTGCAAGGGCTTCGCATCGGTGTGGCGGATGCGGCTTTCCTGCACGACTGTGAAGACGAGGTGATTGCGGCCCTCGAAACATGGGCAACCGAGCTGCGGCGGCAGGGAGCGCAGATGGCGCAGTTCGATACCGCCATGTGGCGTAATGCCATGGAGATATTCATACCGTTACAGGCAAGCGAGGCGGCGGTTCTGCATCCTGAACCGCGTGACGGTTTTGAGCGGGTCATCGCGGAGCGCCTGCGCTGGGGGGCTTCGCTCACCTCGAAGGAGCTTGCACCGCTGCGACAGGCGCTGGTCAGTTTCCGGCAGGAAAGCGAGCGGCAGCTGGAAGCTTTCGATTTTCTACTGCTGCCGAGCTGCCCTGTGGCAGAGTTGCGGGCTGGAGAAGATCAGTCGGGCGCGCGAGCGAAGATCCTGCGCTACACCACTCCGGTGAGCCTGCTCGGCTGGCCCACGGTGACCTTGCCCAGCCGTCGCGGCGCACCGCTGCTTGCCGGCAGGCCTGGCAGCGATTCCGAGTTGCTGGCTCTGACTGCAGCGCTTGCGCCGTATGCTCCCCATCGCGATTAAGACTGTTCTCTCTGCGGCGAATGGATGCTAGGCTGCTGGCATGAACTCTGCACGCTCGGTTTTGGTCGCTATTCTGCTTACTTTGCAACTGATCAGCAGTAGTGGTTGCCGATCCTCGCAAAAGCCCAGCGGCCTCACCACGGTGAAGCTGCAGGCCGACTGGTATCCGCAACCCGAGCAGGGCGGCTTTTACGATGCGCTTGTGAAGGGCTTCTATAAAGAAGAAGGCCTGGATGTGCAGATCCTGCCTGGGGGGCCTTACCTCTCCAGCGAACCGCTGGTCGCGAGCGGAGCTGTCCAGTTCGGCATGAACTCTTCGGACCACGTTATGGAGTCGATCGCCAACTCGGACGAACAGGTTATTGTAGTCGGTGCGACCATGCAGCACGATCCGCAGGGAATCATGGTGCGGGCCGATTCTCAGGTGTATACCTGGACCGATCTGAACGGGCGCACGGTAGCCGTCAAGCCGGGTTCCACATGGTGGGAGTTTCTGGTCGACAAGTTCCATCTGGATCGCGTCCATGAAATTCCAGCCACATATAGCGTGGCCAATTTCCTGCAGGACCCACAGTACATACAGCAGGCATTTGTCACTTCCGAGCCTTATTTTGCGCAGAAGGCGGGAGTCCTCACCCGCATGCTGATGAACAGCGATGCCGGTTATGATCCTTACCGGGTGTTTTACACATCCACGGACTTTTTCCACCAGCATCCGGATATCGTCGCAAAATTCGTGCGCGCCAGCGTGCGTGGATGGCGCGATTACATGAATGATCCTGCGGCGGCCAACGCAATGATTCTGAAGTTGAACCCGGCACTCAATCCCGATTGGATGCAGTACAGTTACTCTGCGCTGAAAAAGGGGAACTTCATCACGGGCGGCGATGAAAGCGGTGCAATGACGGGTCAGTTTGATCCGGTTCGATGGCAGAAGATGTATGCCCAGCTGCTCAGTCTGCATGTCCTGAAAAAGCCGATCGATGTGAACTCTGCCTACACCACGCAGTTCCTCAAGTGAGACAAGGGTTGAAATCGTATTTCAATCGCATGCAACCGATCGCCTCAATGCCATTCCTGTCGCGCTCTACTCAAGTATCCTAGGGTGACAGAGGTGCGATGCCGGAAGACGGAAAGCAAATCACGCTTTTTCTGGGTGGAGTACGCAGCGGTAAAAGCCGGTTTGCGCAAAGACTGGCTGAGCAGGTAAGCGATGTCTGCTTTATTGCGACCGCCCAGCCCAGCGATGAGGAGATGCAGGCGAAAATCGCACGGCACCAGCAGGAAAGGCCCGCACACTGGCTCACGGTTGAAGAGCCCGTCGATCTTGCAGCCGCGCTTCAAAGGAATGATACAAAGGGCCTGCTGCTCGTCGATTGCCTGACCGTATTCGTGGGCAATCTGCTGTTGCAGGACGAGGCCGCCGAGAAGTATGCCGCGCACTTCGATTCGTTCTGCGCGGCTCTTTCCTCGGTTCGGTCTTCTGTCGTACTGGTTTCGAATGAAGTCGGCAGTGGCGTCGTGCCGCCCTATCCGATGGGGCGCCGCTATCGCGACATGCTGGGTGAATTGAACCAGCGTGTGGCCGCGCTCGCAGACAATGTCGTGTTGATGGTCGCTGGACTTCCTCTCGTTCTTAAGGGCCGGCTGCACCAGGCACTCTTGCGATAACAAGGCAGCACGATGACGCAACGGCAATACCTTATGGAAGGAATGATCCTTTAATCGTGAAGAGCCTTATTTTCCCTGAACTGCGAGCAGTGCTCACTGCGATTGCGCCTGTGACGGACTTCGAGATCGCCGGATACCAACAGCATTTGGATCGGCTGACCAAGCCGATTGGGAGCCTGGGAAGACTTGAAGCCACCGCAGCCAGATTCCTCGCCATCCGCGGCGGCCAGGTTGATTTGCCTCTGCGAAAAGCCGTGTATGTCTTTGCCGCCGATCACGGCATTGTCGAAGAGGGCGTGAGCGCCTATCCGCAGGAGGTGACCCGGCAGATGGTCCTCAATTTCCTCAGCGGCGGGGCGGCGATCAATGTATTGTGCCGAGCGCAGCAGGCGCAACTGACGGTAGTCGATGTTGGCGTTTGTGCTGACTTTGACGCATCCCCCGGTCTTGAACAGCAGAAGGTGCGCAAAGGTTCACGCAACATGCTGCATGAACCTGCCATGCTCGAAGAGGAATTGCAGCAGGCGCTGCAAGTGGGCTTTCACGCAGCCGAATCTGCAGCCGCACAGGGCGTAACGCTACTCGCCGCGGGGGAAATGGGAATCGGCAATACTACGGCTGCGAGTGCAATGACAGCGGCGCTCACCGGGCACGACGTCTCCGCCGTGACAGGCACAGGAACCGGGCTCACGCAGGATGCGCTGGCATACAAACGAGCGATCATCTCCGCCTGTTTGAGCCGGCACACCTCCGATGGAGACCATGGATCGGACCCTGATCCGCTATGGATATTGCAATCCCTTGGTGGACTGGAAATTGCTGCCATGGCTGGCATGATTCTGCGCGCCGCCAGCCTGCGCATTCCTGTAGTGCTCGACGGCTTCATCGTTTCCGCTGCGGCGGCAATTGCCGTTTCTCTCGAAGAAAAGACCGGCGACTACCTCTTCGCCGGCCACTGCTCCGAAGAGCCCGGCCATCGCTATCTGCTCGCATTCCTGCGGCTCGAACCGTTGCTTTCGCTGGGCATGCGCCTTGGAGAAGGCACAGGCGCGGTGCTTGCGATGCCGCTTATCGAATCGGCGCTGCGCCTCTCAGCCGAGATGGCGACCTTTGATTCTGCTGGAGTTGCGGAAGCATCTCTATGATTGCCCAGTTCCAGCGGCTGGTGCTTGCCTTTCAGCTGATGACGCGCCTGCCCATGCCTGCTGTTCCTTATTCGGCAGAGGCGATGGCCGAAAGCGCAGCTTATTTTCCCCTTGTCGGACTTCTGGTGGGTGGTTGTGCAGCGCTGGTGCGTATTGTATTGCGGACGCATCTTCCGGCTTCGCTTGCAGTCCTCGCTGTTTTGCTGACGACCGTGCTTTTGACCGGAGCCCTTCACGAAGATGGTATGGCGGATGCAGCCGATGCCTTTGGCGCAGGAGGCGCACGCGAAAAAATTCTGCAGATATTAAAAGACAGCCGGATCGGCAGTTACGGAGCACTGGCACTGATCTTTTCCGTCGGGGCGCGATACGTTCTGCTGTTATCGCTGCCTGAGTCGCGCTTCACAGCATATGCAATCTGTGCGCACGTGCTCTGTCGCTGGACGGCTCTGCCGCTGGCGATGTGGCTTCCGGCTGCAAATGATGGCGTTGGCCAAGGCTCGAAGCTGGCAGGCCAAGTGCCGCTGCGAACGCTGATGATCGGGAGCGCTCTCGCTGCACTCATCTGTTTCCCGTTATTGAGAGCGCACTTGATTGCGCCTTTGCTGGTCTCCGGGCTCGTCGTCGTTTTGACCGGCATCTATTACAAGCGCCGGATCGGCGGAATCACCGGAGACTGCTTCGGGGCAACCAATCAGTTGACCGAAATCGCTGTATATCTTTGCGGAGTGATTCACTGATGGCGCATCTGGTTCTGGTTCGCCATGCAGAAACAGCTCTGGCCGGCACCTTTTGCGGCCACATCGATCCACCGCTCTCTTCATCCGGACGCGCACAACTACCCTCCCTGATCCAAGCCTCCGAGGAATGGAAAATACGGCATGTCTACGCAAGCGATCTTGCCCGAGCAAGGCAGACGGCGGAAGCCATTGCAGGAGCGAATGGCGCTTCGCTCGCGCTGCTATCCGAGCTGCGGGAAATAGGTTTTGGAGAATGGGAAGGATTGCGATGGGATGAAATACAGGCGCGCGCCCCCGATACTGCCGCTCGATGGCTGTTCGATTTTCCGAATAGCAGTGCGCCGGGAGGCGAAGCGTACGCAGACTTCTCACTCCGTGTGCGAAAAGCTGCGCGCTCATTTTTTGAGCAGGTGAAAGTCGTACCCATCGCTGTTGTCACACATGCGGGAGTCATGCGCGAGATACTGAAACATATATGTGACATCGACTATGACACGTCCTGGCAATGGACTCGCAGTTACGGGGCCTGGATTGTGATTCGACAAGACCGCACGATAATGAAGGTATCGGCTGCATCAGGAGAGAAGAATGAGCATTGCCACAAAGAGGGGTGACAAGGGAGAAACCGGACTCGCAGGGGGCATCCGCATCTCCAAGGCCGACGTGCGCGTCGAAGCCTACGGCACCATAGACGAATTGAACTCCGTATTGGGCTTCGCACGCAGCATCTGCAGCAATCCGGAAATCGCCGGCTGGAGCCTGGAGATTCAACGGACGTTGTTCCGCGTGGGGTCAGCGCTGGCGACGCCGCCCGAAAGCCCGAAGAAGCAGCCCCAGATCAGCGATGAGGATGTGGCCCTGCTGACGGAGCGCGTGTATGCGTTGGAAGCGAAACCGGGCCTGCTCTCCGATTGGTCGATCCCTGGCGCTCATACGGGCGCAGCCGCCTTCGATGTGGCGCGCACCGTATGCCGCCGCGCAGAACGAGCCGCTGTCCGCTTGCAGGAGAATGGGAGCGAGGTTCACGCCAACGTGCTCGCTTATATCAATCGTCTTTCTGATCTCCTCTGGCTCTTTGGCCGCGTGCTCGAACTGGAGGCGGGCGTCGATTCGCACCTGCGCGACGATGCCCACGGCGGACCTCGCTGGTCTCGCGCATGGTAAACAAGGGAGCAGAAAAGTAGCCGCATGCCCGCTCGCTCACTCATGGTGCTTGGAACGTCCTCGCATGTGGGGAAGTCGCTGCTCACGGCGGCGTTGTGTCGCATCTTCGCGCAGCGAGGCTACCGCGTCGCGCCCTTCAAGGCGCAGAATATGTCGCTGAACTCCGCAGCAACGGTCGCGGGACTGGAGATAGGTCGGGCACAGGCTCTACAGGCGGAAGCCGCCGGCATCCCTGCTTCTGTCCACATGAATCCGATTCTGATCAAGCCAACGGGATTGCGCTCTTCGCAGGTGATCGTGCATGGCAAGGTATGGAAGCATCTCACGGCGGCGGACTACCACAAGAGCCGCGTCGCGGAACTGGTTCCCCTCATCCGCCAGAGCTATGAATTGCTGGCGGCGGAGAATGACCTCATCGTGCTTGAAGGAGCTGGCTCTCCCGCCGAGATCAACCTGCGCGCAAGCGATGTAGTCAATATGCGGATGGCCGCCATCGCCGAAGCCCAGTGCATTCTCGTCGGCGATATCGATCGCGGCGGAGTTTTCGCTGCCATTCTCGGAACGCTGGAATTGCTTGAGGCTGAGGAGCGGCAGCGCATTCGAGGGTTCGTCATCAACAAGTTTCGCGGCGATGTGGAGCTGCTTCTACCCGGCATTCGTATGTTGGAGGACAGGATTGGCATTCCCTGCGTTGGCGTGGTCCCTTATTTGAAGGGACTGACGCTGGAAGAGGAAGACAGTGCCGGTTTCGCCCAGACAAATGCGAAGGCGTGGTCTTCGAGCGAAACAAAAGACAGACCGTTGCGAGTGGCGGTCATCGCGCTCCCATGGATCTCAAACTTCACCGACTTCGACGCGCTCGCGGAAGAGCCATCGGTAGAAGTTCGTTTCTGCCGTTCTACTCGCGATGCGGCAGGCGCGGACGTGGTCGTGCTTCCCGGCACCAAGCAGACGATGGACGATCTACGCTGGCTGCGCGAAACAGGTTTTGCATCCTTCCTGCATCAACATGCCGAGCAGGGAGGAATAACGATCGGCATTTGTGGCGGCATGCAGATGCTTGGCGAAGAGATTCACGACCCGCATGGAATCGAAGCGGAGGGCGATGCGAAAGGGCTTGGCCTGTTACCGATCCGGACGACGATGCAGCGGGAAAAGGCAACCTACATGGCTTCCGGCACAGTACGGTGTGCTTCTCTCCTTGGGACTGCGGACTTCGCAAACATTCCTATTCAAGGCTACGAGATTCATCTTGGAGAGACGGAGTATTTGACGGGCGCCGCGCCATTCTCGCAGCTTGTACGCCGGGCAGGCATGTCCACAGGTATCGTGGACGGCTGCGTCAGTCCTGACGGATACACCCTTGGCACGTACCTGCATGGTCTCTTCGATCATGATGCCTTTCGCCATACTTTCATCTCAGCCGCACGTGCGAGCCTGGACCTTGCGCCCGCAACACAGCTCACTTTCCGCGAGCAGGCACGCGAGGCGCAATGGAAATTGCTGGCGGACGCAACAGTGGCAGCGCTTGATCTTGAGCGCATCATGGGGTGGCTGGGTTTACCCATCCTGAACACCACATGCGAGGCACACCTTTGAATCGGAAACGTCTCGTGATGGCAGCCTACCTGTTGGACTGCGTCGTCGGCGATCCCGAAAGCCTTCCACATCCGGTGCGGCTGTTTGGGCGGTGCATTCATATCGCCGAGAAACGGCTCCTGCATCCCGTGATGTCGCCTCGTGCGAAGTTCGCAGCAGGCTGCGTGCTCGCTGTGGGACTCCCCACTGCCGTTGCTTATCTCGTATCGAATATTCTGCGTCGAGGTGAACGCCTGCACAGGCCGATGACGCTGATTGCGGAAGTACAGCTCGCAGCTTCATGCCTGGCAACACACAATCTTCTCAAGGAAGCGGCAAGTGTCGTCGCCGCACTGGAGCAGGATGACATTGCGACCGCGCGCGCAAGAGTCGCGCGCATCGTGGGGCGCGATACTCAGGACCTCGATGCCGCTGGAGTGAGTCGCGCCGTTATCGAGACGCTCGCTGAAAGTCTCTGCGATGGCATCATCGCGCCTCTCTTCTATCTCACACTGGGAGGCGTTCCTGCTGCACTCGCGTATAAAGCGATCAACACCATGGATTCGATGATCGGTCACACCAGCGAGCGCTACTGGCATTTCGGTAAAGCGGCCGCGCGCATCGACGATGCGGCAAATTTTCTTCCCGCACGCGCCAGCGCATTGCTGCTCTGTGCCGCATCTGCTATTCCTGCGACACAGGCAAGCCCGCAGGGTGCCTGGAAAACGTGGCTGGAGGACGGAGACAAACATGCCAGTCCGAATGCAGGGCAGATGGAGAGTGCCATGGCCGGAGCGCTTCAGGTCAGGCTGGGCGGAAGCAATTCCTATGACGGCCAACCGATTCACGGACCTGAGATTGGTGCCGCGTATCGCCCACCGCAAGCTGCGGATGCACGGCGTGCTTTGAAGCTCACCGGTATTGCGTCTCTACTGGGATTCGCAGTCGCCTTGTGCTGCCTGTCGAGGAAACGCTAGACGATTCGTTCGCGCATCACGGCAATATTTCTGGAACAAACGGAGCAGGTACGAGCCGGTCGACGAGGTCGGCAGGAAGCTCCTCCAGATTTCCCGTATCGCGGCAGCGTTTGGCCCAATCGATCAGGGATTGATATTCACCCTGGACCGTGATGCCGCCGAGCCATTGCGAACCGCTGCCATGCACAATCTCGACAACATTCGGTATGTCGCACGGTCCCAGGCATCCGGTGATTGTGAGTTGCACGCGCCGGAGCAGTTTCTCCTTCTTCCACTCTGTTTTGAGCCAGTCGACCGGAACCTCGGGTTTGCCGCATTCTACTTTTTCGCAGCAGCATCCCTTACAGACAAGCACCTGTGCGAGCACATGCCGCACCGTCGGTTTCTGCATTCCGTTCTCCTTATGAGATGCGCACGGCCTGGACCTTCGCCGGAGTCCGCGCCCAAACACGAATGCCGATGACGGTGGCGAAGAGCAGCAAGCCGAGCGGCAGTGCGAAACGATCGAGGTCGATACCCGCAAGCTCCGCGCCGCCGAGCCCGAAAGAAAAGACAACCACCAGAAGTCCAAGCATGCGCGATGCATGCACAGCATTTGTCTCACCGATGATTGCCCTGCGCTGCGGGGAAGCGGCTAGAAAACCATCCC
>JAATFH010000370.1 GCA_015655315.1 Terriglobales bacterium | reverse complement strand
TTGGACGCTCCCGTCCCCCGACGCCTATTGGCTTGAGCGTTATCGAACAGTATGAAGCGGCGCTGCGTTCGAGGGCACAATTCATCAGACTCGTGACTGCGCTGTCTTTTCAGGGACTGCCTACCGGATAGAATCGACGGTTTTCGAATGAACAGATCTTTCTGATTCACAACAGCTTAGCGACACGGCCGTTAGGATACTTTGGGATTGTTGCTGTCGGCGCGGATTAGGCGATGTACGCCCATGGTACGCCAAGCAATCTACTGCCTTCGTATTGAGGGCAGGCGTGTTACCGTTGACTTGCCCAATATCTGTCGTTTGAACAAGATGCAAATGGCGGGTCTGCGGCCGCTGCTGCAATAATGAAAACGATGGCAGTTCCAAATATAGCTCCAAAAACCGTAGGCAAGGTCGGCACCGAATTCCTCGAATTCGATCCGGAGAACCCGCGCCTCATCGAAGAAGGAATCGACAATCCGACTGATGCGCAGATCATTCTGGCGCTCGCCGATACGGCGGACCTCTCTGAGGTTGTGCAGTCGATTGCGTCGAACGGGTATTTTGACATTGAACCGCTGATCGGTCAGAGGGTCGGAAACAAGTGGCGGGTACTCGAAGGTAACCGCAGACTTGCAGCTATCCGGATTCTCCAAAACCCTACCCTCGCAAAAGGAACAGGCTTTTCGGTGCCAGAGATCAGCGCCGCGAACAAAGAGACACTCAAGGAAGTATCTGTTTATGCGGTCAAAGATAAGTACGAGGCGCGAGACTACATTGGCTTCAAACACATCAATGGACCCCACAAATGGGACGCCCTCGCAAAGGCACGTTTCGCCGCTGATTGGTACGACAAGGAAAAGGGCGGCGGCATAACGATTGGCAAGATCGCGAGCCGCCTCGGGGATGGTCACGCCACAGTCGCTCGCCTGGTAAGCGGAATGTACGTACTCGATCAGGCGAAAAAGGAAAAGCTGTTCGACATCGGCGACCGCTACTCGAAGACGCGCTTCTCTTTTTCC
Source organism: Terriglobales bacterium (assembly GCA_015655315.1). Lineage (GTDB taxonomy): Bacteria > Acidobacteriota > Terriglobia > Terriglobales > Acidobacteriaceae > Alloacidobacterium. The sequence goes on along the minus strand of JAATFH010000370.1, from coordinate 18,665 downwards.
CATCTCTACACAGCATTGACGCGGCAGGGATACAGGGATTTTCTCGGTCTGCCGGAAGAATGGCGTATCGATGAGCCGACGCCGAATCCGGTTCCGAAGACCCATCTCGAAAATCTGAAGCAGACTCTTGTTTGGCTTTACGGTTCCAAGTCCGACGATGTGAAGCCCGTCATCACATCGCAAAACCCGGATATTAAAAACCTGTCTGCCGTCCTCTCGAATTCACGGGCGCGCGCATTGATGGTGGCGCGGGGAAATCTTTCGGAAGCTTTTGCTTCGGTTGAACCGAAGGGAACGCGTTTCGAAGCGGCGCTGATAAATGCGAAACAAGAAGCGGAAAAAGCTCTTTCGCAAGTGACCGGCTACGACTCTGAAGATTCGACGCTGTTGGAAATTGGCAAAGACCTTGCCGAAACAAGCCGACAGGTTTACACAACCATGCAGTCGATGACGAAGAAAGCGCCGAAAGGTAAAAAATAGGATCGTGCTGGCGGTACCCGATCAACTAGCCCACAGAACGAAAATAGCGGATTGGCTTGAACTAAAAGCCATCTCGTCTCCTGACGGCCGCGTTGGTTTCGGTACGTTGGTCTCAGCCACTGCGCTTATTGAAAATGAACAGGAAAGCGATATCGGGGACGAAGACGCCGAGGAAGACCAGCTCGTTCAAAAAGCGCAGGAAGAGATTGCCAATCGGCTGGCAACGGTCGGCGAAGACTATCCGTTTCGGATTGATGACAGAGGTCGGGCGCTGTGCTTCATTACACCTGTGACCGGCGCAGGGTCGATATATCTCTTCTGTCTTTACATGTCGCATGCGTTTGATCGGTCGATCATCTCAAAGGATGATGCGCCGGAAGTGAATAACGAGATTCGCGACCTGTTTCAAGCTTGTGCAACGATGGCTGCCGGGGGATTTGTGTTCGGTCCAGCCATGTCGTTCGGGTGGCCCCGACCTGACGGTTCTTCTTATCTGAAGGCGCTTCACAACGTGTACGGGATCTTCGGAGACGGAAAGCCTCATAAAAAGGCGCGTGCCGGTGCATCGAAAAAGGTCAAAGATAACGGCATCGATATTATCGCGTGGCGCCGGACCAGAGACAGGTTGCCGGGTACGCAGTACGTCATCGCGCAAGTCGCAAGCGGCAACGATTGGGAAGGAAAGAGCGTAACGACAGCTCGGATACACTTCCACGACTACTGGTTTGAACACAAGCCCAGCTCGCCTTGTACGGACGCTATGTTTATGCCCTTCGATCTGGAGCCGCCACCATCGGAAGACAGCATCCCTTATGCTGATGTGCTTAAGGATTACATGCAGAGCATCGGCTACGAATTCGGCATTCTGTTCTATCGCCACAGGATCGCAGAGCATGCCGCGACGGCTTTGCGCTTGATTTCTGAAGGGGAGACTCAAATAGAACGGCACAAAGATCTGCCAAAAATCGTCACTTGGGTAGAGAATTATTCGCGAAGGTTGCAAACCACATGATGGAACGGCACAGGTTTCATTCAATATGCCCGTATTTCGCCATGTTCCCGGAAGCATTCGTCCGGCGCAATGTCCTTGCCTGGTCGAAGCGTGATGATGTAGTGCTCGATCCTTTCTCGGGCCGGGGAACTACCATCTTCGAAAGTCTTGTGAACGGACGTGTGGCCATTGGGTGCGACACGAATCCTGTTGCCGCTTGCCTCTCCAAAGCGAAAGCCGATCCGCCGAAGTTGAAGAGTGTAATGGTGCGTCTGGCTGAATTGGAAAAGCAAAGCATCCGGTTCAAATCGAAGGCTCCCGAAACAAAAGACGAATTCTTCAGCTATTGCTTCCATGAAGAGACGCTTCGGCAATTGCTGTTCCTCATGAAGAGGTTGGAATGGCGCACGTCGAACGTGGACTGCTTCATTGCTGCCCTGGCGTTGGGCTGCTTGCATGGTGAGAGCCATCGGACGGAGGCTTGTTTCAGTAATCGTATGCCGCGAACGATCAGCACGAAGCCAGCCTATTCCGTGCGATGGTGGCAAAAGAACGAATGCCTGCCGCCTAAACGTGACGTGTTCGCGATCCTGAATACAGCTGCACAATACCGGTACGTGTCCCCTCTGCCGTCGCTCAAGGGCAAGGTCGTTGAAGGCGATGTCCGCAAAGCCAGCAGCATGCTGCGGTCGTACAAGGAAAAGGTGAAGCTGGTCATCACCTCACCGCCGTATTTGGACATCACGGATTATCATGAGGACCAGTGGCTACGGCTGTGGTTCCTCGGCGGCCCGATGAAGCCTATCTCCGGGCAGGGCAAGGACGATAGGCACCGGATCGTTGAGGGGTATTGGCAGTTCCTGAGCGAGGCATGGCAAGGTGTCGCGCCATTGCTTCAGGATTCCGCGCAGGTGGTTATCCGCATCGGCGGCACCCGGCTGGGCGCAGACGAGCTGAGGGCCGGTTTATTGGCGTCCTTGGATTCCACCGGATACCGATTCAAGCTTCAGGAATACAAACAGAGCGACATTAAGAACGGGCAAAAGCGCATTTTCTCTTCTGGGCCATCCAAAGCCGGGACAGAGCATGACTTCCGTTTCCAGATGGCATAGTTCGGTTGGTAGCCCCTTCCGTGATTGTGGTGACATCGACTTTAACTCCTTGGTGTCCGTCGGTTTCAACATGATAACGACAGACGACTCACTCAACGCGACGAACACTCAGCTTCAACGTATGCTTATTTCGAAGTTGAGGGAAATTGACCTGCGTCTGGAACAGGCAGCCGCGCTACGAAGAAAGCTCAGTAATGTTGATTTGCGGTGGAGACGTACAAATGTCTGGGACTTCGCCCGACCCTTGGGAATTTTGGCAGGGGCGGCGGCCTGTCTCCGCAAAAATAATCAGACTGACGCAAAATGACTGCGTTGATAACGCATTGGGTCGTGTGAAGTCCGCAATGGGCAGCAGTTCCTCGAAGTCGTCAGCCTTGAGGAGTTGTGGTTACGCTTCTGATCTGTTGATTCAGGATTGGGCTAGTGGGCTTACGTTAAAGCAGACAGAGATAACTCAGAGGCCAGAGCGTAAGATGATTCAAACCATACAAACAGCCGCTAATCTTTTGGCCTGGGGTGTATCTCTCCTCTGGCTATGGAAGGCGATTACCTCAGCCATAGGTCTTCGTAAGGTTCCAGACCTCACAGATGCCCAACACAACTTGTTCCCGGCCGGCAATCCGTCCCTCACCGTGGTCGTCCCGGCTCGCGACGAAGCCGCCAGCATCACAACCTGCCTTCGATCTCTTCTCGATCAGCAGCACTCCAATCTCCGTGTCCTCGCCGTCGATGATCGATCGACCGACGACACTGGCATCTTGATGGATGCACTCGCCCTTCAATATCCAGACAGACTCTCCGTTATCCATGTCACCAAGCTTCCATCGGACTGGCTCGGCAAGACCCATGCCATGGCCCTCGCCGCCCGCAACGCCATAAGGCTTCACAATCCCGACTACATCCTTTTCACCGACGGCGATATTTTCTTCCGACCCGATGTTCTTCGTCTGGCGTTGGCCCACGCTGCCGTTACCGAAGCGGACCATCTCGTCGTCGTTCCCACCACTCTGGTGAAATCTAGCGGCGAAGGCATGCTTCTAAGCTATTTTCAAGTTATGGGACTCTGGGCCGTACGACCTTGGCGGGTTTCCGATCCTAAGGCACGGCGCGATGCCATCGGGCTGGGTGGCTTCAATCTGCTCCGCGCCATCGTCTACCAACAAATTGGAGGTTTTGATGCCATCCGCATGGAGATCGTAGAAGATCTCAGCCTCGGTCGCCGCGTCAAGCAGGCAGGTTTCCGCCAACGTGTCGCTACCGGCCCGGGGCTCGTCAGCATCCACTGGGCCAGCGGCATCTCTGGGATTCTTAATGGGGTGATGAAGAATTTCTTCGCCGTTTTCCGTTACAACCCCATGATCGTTCTAGTCTCGTGCATTTCTGTCTTTATCCTTTGTATCGCTCCAGCCCTCTTTTTAGCTTTTCCGCTGACCCGCATTCCAGCACTCTTGGCACTCGCCTCCGTAGCATTCCTCCATGTGCTATCAGGCCGACAGAGTCGGATCTCCCCCTGGTACGCTCTTTTTTTTCCTATTAGCGCCGCGCTCATTATCTACTCTATGCTTCGTTCCATGATCTTGACTCTCCGACTGGGAGGCGTCACGTGGAGAGGCTCCTTCTATCCTTTATCTGAGCTTCGAAAGCAGGCCCCGCCTGCTCCTACGGCCCGAAGCCAGTCGTAAAATCCACTGCTCCTTGATACTGTTCAACAATCGCCGCGGCCGCCCAGCCAGCCATTTCGATGGTGCGTCGTTGCCATCCGTCGCGCCTGAATTGACTGTGAACGTTGCGGAGGAACTTGCAGAAAAGTTGTACTGATCGCCAGGCTGTGCGCTCCGCACCTGCGCAGGAAGATCAGGGGCGGACGAATTGCAGGCAGGGTTTGACGGGGCAGTCGTACACGGATTCCCGCGCCTACATCCAACCGGAACGAAGTGAACGGTTGGACTATGTTTTCATCCTTAGTGATCTAGAAGGGAGGAACGCCATTCATCGCAGGGTAGTAGCCTCCTGCAAAAATCATTCCCTCCAGCGGGCCGCTTGTGACTCTCCAACTATGATCGGAATCCGCGAGTCATTCGGTATTTGGTATTAGAGCGACAAGGCCGATGCCAAAATGGATGCCCTAGCTCCAAGGCGACATCGCTGTGTGGAGTGACATGACCACCTGACCGAGTTGGCTAGTCTGATCGTCTGTTAGCAATCTATCTAGCGGAACGAATCTCCATCAGGTCACTTCGGACATCCTCCTTCGTTGCGAAAAGGAAAGTGTGCTCGGATGGCGAATAGGAGAGACTTGGATATCCGAGGAGCGGAGGGGCGGGAAGGTGCAAAACTTCACGCTGCCGCTGAGTGAGGAGGTCATAGAACATGAGCCTTTTGCGATCCCTGAGCGCGTCGATGAAATATACCCCTCCATCCGCTACGGTCCATAGCCGACTAAACAGAGCATTTTCCGTGCCGGGTAAAAGAGAAGACTGGCCCGACTTGAGGTCGAGAGACCAGAGGCCACTCGTAGCTGTCGTATACAAGATCGTACGGCCTTCCGGCGCAAAACGAGGGTCAGTTGCACTCACATCCGCAACAGTGCCGAATTCCGAACCGTCGTTACGCATTTTGCTCAGATGCATTTTTCCAGTTCGATTCGAATCGAAATAGATCCATTTGCCATCAGGTGACCACGCCGGCTGTTTCTCTTCCAAACCCGTTGGGCTCAGGTTTCTTAAGTCATAACCGTTTTCAGAGACCACAAAGATCGCCGAATGCCCATCAGGTCTCGCATCGAACGCGATCTGGCGACCATCTGGCGACCAGCGAGGACTCCCCACAGACGACGCTCCGAAATTGGTGAGCTGATTCGCGCTGGTACCGTCAGCATCGGCGACCCATAACTCCCATTTCCCGTTCCGATCGGACACAAACGCTACCCGTGATCCGTCAGGTGAGAACTGACCACTATGGCTACGTCTCGTCGAGGGCGAAATGACCGTCCATTGGGTCTCCCGTCCCGAGACGGCAGGTGATTCCACTTTTGCCAACTGAGATCGCATGGAAGAATCGACGTAGACGATAGTGGAGCTATCGCGCGACAGCGAAGGTTGGATGGCTGATTCACCACTACTCGGAATCGATTCAATTCGGCTGTCGTGGAGATTGATCGACCAAAGGGCATAGGCTCCCGAACGGTTTGACGAAAAGACGAGTCGACGGCTGTCATATTCCCACGTCAAGCCCTGAACGTCCTTCCGTTCATCAGTAAGCCGCCGTTCACTGCCGTTTGGAAGAGGAAGCACAAAGATGTCCGCTGAATCGTAGCTCGAAAACCGAGAGAAAGCGATCCAGTGTCCATCAGGAGACACGACCGGGTTCAGGTCGCGTTCGTCTACCGGCGGCTGAGTGAGCGGCTGTTCCGTCCGGGTAGCGCGATCAATCCTGTACAAGCCTAATCCACTGCCCGATGGGGCCGTGTCCGAGACCACGACGGCCTTCCCGTCCGGCATCCAACTCGGCCCGGCGTCATTTCTGGCAGCGAGCTGATCGTCCCCCCAAGGACGGCTATTTCGGAGATTAAGTATGAGCTTTTCCGCTCCGCCTGGGAAAACCGCGGACATGACATGGGCACCTGTGCCGTCGAATCGAAGAAAGGCAAGCTCGGTGCCATCAGGGGACCACACTGGGTGGGTATCAGTCCCGTTCGAAGAAGTCACTCTTAATGGACGCCCGCCGTCCTGAACGACATAAATGTTGTAGTGAGCCCCTTGCTCATTCCAGATGAATGCCACGGACTTGCCGTCTGGCGAGATATTGGGTTGATTGGCTTCGCCCAGAAAGGAAGTGAGCGGGCTGATTCGTGAGGAAGCCGCCCAGTTCTTTGCCCGAGGCTGCTGAAGAAAGATAACTCCCAGTAAGGCGGCAACCAAGACAGCGATCACCATGAGGATGGGGGCGGCCCTAAATCGTGAAGAGTCGATAGTCGGTTGAAGCGACAATTCTTCTAACGCTTCTGGTTCAGGAACGGGCTTTACCTCACTCTTATCCTCTAAGGAAGGGAGGGTCTGTGGTTGCACATGAAAAACCGGGACATAACCGCCCTTCGGGAGAGTGATCCGAACTGAATCCTGTTTACCCTCTTCCTCGAAATACCTGTCCAGCTTCTGGCGCAATCGGCGCGCTTCTGTTCGAACGACCGTATCGAGTTTAGGGTCGTAGGACGGTGATCGCCCGTATACGGCTACCCCTATCGAAGTCTCCTTGATCTCACTGGCTCTCCCCTCAAGCGCGGCCTCGGTTACATATCGGAGAAAGCTGGAAAGCTTGGTGGAGGTCCGGAACTGCTCACAACCGAGAATCCGATCCAACTGGGCACGTACAAGGGGAACGTCCGCACAAAGCGGCGAGTCAGAGCCAAGACGAGGCCTACTGTCAGGCGCCGACGATACGGTGACAGCTTCAGACGGCATAGTAACTCAATCGATGCTCTCCAATTCTACTTCTGGATTCTTACATCTTGGTAAAGGCGAGGCCTGCCTGATCTGTCAGTCCGACCCTTTGTGAATGTCATGTAAATTGCATGGGAAATGTAGGGGGTGTACGGGGGTGACATCACCCGATGTCACTCCGTAACGGGTGATCGTACCGATACTTTTGACCTAACAAGCCTTTCCAGCGCGATGTGTCGTGATGGTCTTGGCCCACTCTTCTGCGAGGTCTTAATGTTTCACCCACATACACACGGTCGCTACAGCAAACGGGTCCAGCCCGTTGTTCTTCTGCTTCTCATGTTGGTCGCTGGAAGGGCTTGGGCCCAAAGCGCCATTACGGGTCTCATCACAGACCCGTCTGGGGCAGTCGTCACACATGCCCGAGTCCAGGTTCGAAATACGAATACCAACATCGCCCGAAGTGCTGCTACGAACGACCAGGGCTACTACACCCTCTCCGCACTCACCCCCGGGACCTACACCGTCAATGTCGAGGCCAACGGATTTGGCGGACTCGAGCGTACTGGCGTCATCCTGGGCGAAAACCAGGACCTTCGAGTGGACCTCGCACTCTCTGTCGGCTCGGAGCGATCGTCTGTTGAGGTCAATACACAGGCTCCGGCACTCCAACAGGAGACCACCGCCGTTAGCAGTTCTCTCGATCAGGAGCCCATCCAGAATCTACCGCTGAACGGACGTAATATTACGGGCCTTGTGGCGCTCTCGCCGGCAGTCCGAGTGATCGGTGCGACCGGAAGCTACACTCAATCGGCAAACAGCGACGGCCGCCTCTCGATCGCCGGCGCTCCTCCGTCCTTCAACACCTTTCTTTTGGATGGAAACGCGAATGAATTGCCGACCGGTGGCGGCCCCATGGTGCCCTTGTCGCCCGACGCAACTCAGGAAATCATCATCGTCACGCACAACGCGTCCGCCGAATACGGTAGAACCGCGGGTGGCGTGGTTAATTACGTCTCGCGGAGTGGCTCGAACGATTTTCACGGATCGGCATGGGAGTTCGCAGAGAATGATGTCTTTGACGCGAACGACTACTTCAGCAAGACGGCGAAAAAGCCTATACCGCCGCTTCAGTTCAATCAGTATGGCGCTGCGCTGGGCGGACATATCATTCGTGACAAGCTCTTTTTCTTCGTCAACTACGAGGGCTCTCACCAAACGATTGGGTCGAACGCGTTTTACACTGTGCCTACGGATCTCCAACGTACCGGTGACTTTTCCCAGACCTTTAATTCGTCTGGCGCTCTAATACCGATCTTTGATCCCATAACCGGCTCCGCAGCCGCGGCCCGGAATCAGTTCGCCGGGAATGTGATCCCGCACAACCGACTCAACCCGATTGCGCTCAAAGTTCTCTCCTACTTCCCGGAACCGAACGTTCCAGGGAATCCATTCACGGGGGTCAACAACTACCTGGCGAGCGGAGTACAGACGACAACACGCAACGCCTTCGGCATCCGTCTCGACGAATACCTTACTCCTACGCAGCGACTGTCCGGTCGTTACACCTGGGATAAGGGTACGCTCATCTCACCCTTGTACTTCGGTGGCAATAACGTAGCCGATCCTGGCTTTGGCCCCACTACCTATCCGAGGCACAGTCTCACCTTTCTCTATACCGACGCGATTACACCGAATCTACTGGTGGAGGCACATGGGGGGCTCAACCGGTTTGGCCTTGTACGAAACCCTATCAGTCTCGGATTCGATCCGGCCACGCTCGGCTTTCCCCCATCGCTTGGGTCGCAAATGCAATTGCTCGAGTTCCCGCTGTTCGCGATGTCGACTACCTCTTCTATTGGCAGCAACCAGAGTGATCCCTCGACACAGGAGAACAATGCTTACAACTTTGGCGGAGATGTCACCTTCGTCAAGGGCACTCATACTTACAAGGCCGGAGCCGAACTCCGCGACTACCAGTGGAATTCGATCCAGGGAACGGGAGTCCTGAGCTTCAACTTCGACGCGAACTTCACCAAAGGGCCGAGCCCAACTGCAGCTGCCATCAACGGATATGATCTTGCCTCACTTCTGCTGGGATATCCGGCAAGTGGAACTCTCTATCGGCACCAGAACTACGCATATTCAACGTATTACTGGGCCGGATACATACAGGACAACTGGAAGGTCACGCACAGTTTGGTACTGGACTACGGGCTGCGTGTCGATCATGAAGGTGCCACTACCGACAGGCATAATGGCATCAGCAATTTCAATCCTGGCTTGGCTTACACTGCGGCCGGAATGAATCTCACGGGCGGTCTAGAGTTCGTCGGGGTTAACGGTGTAGGTCGAGGCAATCGAGACACCACATGGGACAATTTCGCGCCCCGTGTTGGCTTAGCGTACAGCCTCACGCCCAAGACCGTTCTCCGGGCCGCATTCGGGCTGTACTATCTTCCAACGACCGGCGGTTTTGTTCGCCTCGGTTCAACGGGGTTTACCAGTCAGACTTCGTACATTTCATCTATTGACGGAAACCAACCCTCTGGAAACTTAAGCAACCCATTTCCCCAAGGCATAGTCCCCTTGACCGGTGCGACTCTTGGACCTCTGACCGGTCTTGGAACCAGCATCACGGCAAACCCGCGAACTCTGAAGACTGGAACTGCTCAGCAGTGGAGTGCAAACGTTCAGAGACAGGTCGGAGCCTGGGCTATCGAACTCGGCTACATCGGGACGCATGGTCTTCACCTGCCTGCAGACTTCAACTTCCATCACCTGCCACAGGCAGCACAGGCACAGGGGGCAACTTTGCAGCAACTTGAGTCGAACCCATACTCTGGAATCATCTCCAACGGCCCCCTCTCGGCACCGCAGGTACAGAGAGGCCAATTGGAGATGCTGTATCCCCAGTTCACTGGCGTAACCGGCATGACCAACTGGGCCGGCTCTAATTACCAGGCTGGAATTCTCCAGGTCAGGCGTCAGTTCGTGAACGGGTTTTACTTAAATGCTTCCTGGACCTATTCGAAGCTGCTCGACAACAACCTCGGCAACGGGGAGAACATTTACGCAGACGCCGGAAGCAACACTGTTCAGAATTGGGATAATCTCGGCGCCGAGAAAGCGGTATCCACATCCAACCAGCCTCACCGGCTCGTTGTGTCCGGGAACTACGTCCTTCCGTTCGGAAGCGGTGGTACTCGTTTCTATCGGTTACTGGTACGCGGATGGCAATTGAACAGCATCCTGACCGCCGAAAGCGGCAACGTGATCAGCGTGACAGCGAATGCACCGGCTTACGGTGGTGCACGGCCTAACATCGTGGGCGACCAAAAGCTATCTCACCCGACCGTTACAACCTGGCTTAACAAATCAGCATTCGTAAACATCCCAGCGTTCACCTATGGCGACGCGCCACGGACACTACCGTCTACCCGGACACAAGCGTACGTGAATCTTGACGGCGCTATCGCGAAGGACTTCTATTTGCACAAAGAAGTTGCGTTGAACATACGAGTGGAAGCATTCAACCTGTTCAACAGCACAACCTTCGGAAGCCCCGATAGCAACATTAATGACACAAACTTCGGTCAGATCAGCTCCTTGAGAACAGGAACCGCCCCGAGGGTCCTGCAGTTCGTAGCTCGGTTGCACTTCTAATAGGAAGCTGTCATCCCTCCGTTTCGGACTGTCGTTACACCCTCTTTTCACGCTCGGGTGTAACGACGGACTCCGATCAGAATGTCTCTCAACGATATCTATAGGAATTCGTCATTGACACACCGTGTATCGCGCCGCAGCTTCGTCAAGATGCTTGCGGCCACTCTTCCCGCAGTCGAACTCTCCACGAATGCTCAAAAGCCGATCATGGATAGCTCAGAAGCAATCCTGAGGCTAAAGCGCAGTCGCAGCTTCGGAATTACCGAGGCCGGCGGCTGGTTGGGCCGGAACCACAGCCTTTACTCCCTCGCCACAGAACATCGCTCTGCACTCACATTTGATGTATCCAACAATCAAATTGCAGCTTCGTTCTCTCCGAGCGGAACCTTGCGGCAAGCGTGTGTCGCTTCAGGTCTGCAGCAACTTCCTGAAACGAAACTGAAGGGCGGCGTTTACAGCACGAAACGCCTTCTCTACGGCGGACCCTGGGAGTTACAACCCGTCGTAGATGGATCAGCAGTTCTCGACGGCGATAAATCAGTCAGTTTGATTGAGAATCTCCTGCCGATGTTCGTTACTAGTCGGAATGAACTGACAATACATCATCTGCCCTTCGCACCGATTACGAGGCGTAATCCCAAGATCTCTCCGCGCACTCTCCTCAATTTCTACATCTTCAAGAACGAGAGCGCACAACCTCAACGGGTGCAACTAGTGGCATCGAGGAGCGCTGGTGTCTCGCTCGAGACTGATTCCTCTTCAAATCTTGATTCTGGACAGGCACAAGATCTCTCACACGTAGAATCCACGCACGGGCGTGTTCAGGTCGCTCGCCTGAGCTCGCGCGGTCGCGCAATACCAACCTCTGATGATGGCGCTATTGATGTGCCTGCTCACAGTTCGCGCAGCGTTGTTTACTTGTGGTCCCTCACGGAAAACGAATTGGAGTTCAGGGCCGTTCTGGAGCAATTGTCAACGAAAAGTCCCTATGAATGGTTGGAGGACACGCTGCTTTCCAGAACTCAGGCGTATGGAAGACTGGAAATTCCCGAAGACCCCTTCTTCGCTGAATCCCTAATCAGATCCGCCGAGTTGGCTCGACAGACAGCGTTACGCCTTTCCAGCGGCGATGTATGTGGCGGTTTTCTAGGTAGCGATGTCGATGAGAATCAGGTCAACTGGGTTCGTGACTCATATTACGCGATGCTCGCTATGAGTCTCTTTGACCCAAAGCTTTGTCGTGACTCCATTGCGTATCTCATGAAGTGGGGGCCTTCGCCAGCGGTCACCGGTCCCAGTCTCGCACGTTTCCCGGGGGCTGAGCCCATCAGCCAATCTCTCAGTAATTCCGTCTCTGGCCTATGTCTCGCTGGAGCCTACTATCGATCTACAGGCGATCACGCCTTTTTTCGCAACCACCCCGAGTTCCTAATTCGGGCAGGTGACATTCTAGGGCGAGTGCTGAAGTCCAGACGACACTCTCCGATGCTGTTTCCGTCTCTATATTTCTCGGATGGAGAGGCGCGGGGAGACTTTCACACGGGATCCAATATCTCGGCGTGGTATGCATTTTCGAGCATGGCACGTATCGCAAGGGAGGTCTATAAGACTGCCTCTCGCGCCGAGGATTGGCAGGGGACAGCTGATGAGATTCAGAAATCGATCGAAAAAGACTGCGTTGGACAAAGCGAGCATGGGGCGAGATTTTTCGAAGGCTCGAACGCGGACGGAACCTTTGTGATGGGACACGACGGAGAAGAAAGTGAGACCACCCTGCTCCCATTTTATGACTATTGTGCGGCTGACGACACTCGTCTTAGAACTCACGCCGCCTTGGCGCTTACCAAGGATAATCCTCTCTATTCGAAGGAACTCGACGCAATCTGGTGGTATAACCGCGACTGGAGTTCCGCTACCTTTCCAAGCTGGATCACAGGCCTGGCCAGCGCAGGGACTCAGCAGGACATTCGGTACCGCCTGGAACGCATCCGCTCTCTCACCGACCTCGACGGGTCCTTTTGGTTGTGGCCCTACCGTTACGGATCGGAGGATCTCGCGAGGCCTCTACGAGGAGACGTGGCAAAAAAGTGCGGATGGGGTGGGGGGATTTACGCCTGCAGGTTTGTGCACGATGTTCTGGGCATTTCGGCGGATGCTCCGTCAGCCAGCTTCGAGTTCGCCCCTTTCCTGCCGTGGAAGCAATTCACCTGGCACGGTCTTCGGCTAGGAAACTCTCATTTTGACGTGCACTACAGAAACGATGAGCGCGAGACATACATTTCTATTCGTAGTTGGAATTCGCGACCGTTTTCTGTCTGCACGATCATCGTAGCGGAGCAAGGGCAAACTCTCGACGATCTCCAAGTTGTAGGCGGGGGTGCGCTACACACGTCTCGAAGCTCGCGTTGGAGCAGACCTGCGCTCCGGGCACAGGTACGGTTGGGTCACGGTGAAACGGTAACACTTCTTGCACCGAAGACAACGTGACGACCCGGCGGTAGGTCGGCGGTCGCGTCCGAGATAGCCTTGTCACGCGCAACACATACGATCAGCCTCTCAGGTCGCCCTGACAACATATCGTCCAAATTGAAACAACTTCATACGTCAGTAATCCAGATTCGTGGGGTGACACAGGCAACTCTCCCCACCTCACTCTTGCACAACCATGTAGCGCGGCTATGTTCCGGTTCAAGGACTACACAACAAGCTTGTCGCGCTGTAACTTCTTCTTCCCGGTTATGCACTCTTGGAATTCTCCACCTCTGCATGAAGAGGGGAGAGTTATTTCGCACCTTACACCAGCCGGAGACAGATCCGTAGCAGCCCAGGACTTCTGTTTCCAACGCGGCATTTGATGTCCAACCAGGATCCGACGACAGCAGTTCCCAACCCGACGCAATTAACCCAAATCCAGTGAGGCAGCATGAAACAACTTACGTTCCGATTTATGGTTACGGCTCTTATGCTCACATCCACATCGTTGCTGTGTGCCCAGACAGCGCAACCCCTCCCCGTACTTCAGGGCACAGTAGGCGATGTGAGGAACATCAATACCGCCTCTTTGCTAACTTTGATGGCTCAAGGCTCTGCAAATCGAGACCTGGTGCTCGTTGCTGCACATCGCGGCTATTGGCTGAATGCTCCTGAAAACAGTGCTCCGGCACTTCAGGGGGCATTCGACAGCGGCATAGAAGCAATAGAGATAGACCTTCGGACAACCTCAGACGGCCAACTCGTCCTTTCTCATGACCCAGATCTTGTAAAAGAGACAACAGGCACCGGCCTGATTAGCAACACACCATACAGTCTGATACAGGGACTCCCGCTGCGCGACCGCAAGGGTCGGCCGAACTCTGGGCTGCACATGCTGACCTTTGCAGACGCTCTTGCCATTTTGCAGTCGTACTCGTCCGGAGGGAACGGCCCAGTCATCATCGCGGACCTGAAGGATCCGAATCCTTGGCCGGCCTATCAGGCAGGAGTCAACCAGGTGAAAGCAAGGCTTGCCCCAGTGACCCAGCCCGCAGTCGTCTTCAAGATGAAGATGAAAAATCTTCCGTCTGTCGATCAGATCGAGCAGGAGTTTGCTAACCATCCGTCTTACGGCCACATACTGCCGGTGGTCAATCCTGAAGATGCTCAAGGAACTTGGGCTCCCAACACTAATAACTTTAACGACCTTTTAGTGTTGAGTCAGTATCCGTACTTCGTTCAACAATTCGAGTTGAATATCAACGCTGTTGGCGATGGTGCATCGCAATATGTAAGTACGGGAGCATCGGGTGTGCTTTTCTCGTTAGCGACCTATTGGGAGCCGCGCTTCTATCCGGAAGGGGTCTCGACAATCTCTTTCGATTCAAACAATCAGCCGTTCACCAGGTGCTGTTACTTACCGTCCTCCATCCCAGCGGATCTTCGGGGAGTCTTAAACTTCTCTCTTTATTACAACAGCAATGCTTCGCCGGGCGTTTCTCTTATTACCTCAGACAATCTTGCGGAAACTCTAAATTTTCTTTCCAGTCTAGGACTGCGAAATACTAGCGAGCTTCAGTAGGCAGCCTAACGGCTAATTGCTGTCTGTGAGTAAGGGAATGTCACCAGTGGTCCCAAGGGATCACATCGAGGAATTATGCCATCTTTCCGGAAACAATCTGATACATGCCACGGTCTGAATCCTATCCGCTCATCATCGCTGTTGAGCGGCGCCATGCTGCTTATCGCCCTGGCCATCTGCGCCTTGCTACCTTCGCCCGTCCTTTTCGCGCAATCGTCTACTCCGCCTTTGGACAACTTGGTTGTGAATGACATTACTCCGTGGATGAACTGCGGATTCTTTTTTTGCGGTGTATCTTTGCGCGACGCCAAGACAAACACCACATCGACGTTGTCGAGCACGATGAGTATTGTGGATGACTGGTCCCCTGTGTGCGGCTCTCTTTGTCAGGAACAGTTCGCGTACATCCATGCGGCGCCGACTACAACCCCTTACCCGATGCTCAAGCCAAATATCGATTCGGTCCAAACGAATGGTGTCACTTTTGGCCTTCGGGTGCTCTCATACCCACGGGATGGAAGTCCCACGGAGGGAACGATCATCTCGATGCCTGGCGTGTTTGACATGAAGACCATCGGTCCGCGTTGGGCAATGCACATCTATCAGCAGTCCCCGCAAAACCAAGGAAGCGGCTATGACGAGACCCCTTGGGAGCCCTACGATTATCAACAAAATCAGACCATCTACGAGGATGTCTACTATACCTTCACTCAAGATGGACGGGTGAGGATCGACAAATTCACTCCCTACGTTGCCCAAGGTGGCTCGGGATACGTTTGGGAGGAATCGGTCAACGATAGTGGATGGCCGGCGACTTGGCAGAATGGACACCAGGTATTCGCACCGGTGAATACGCTGTTTTGGGGAGATGCTGGAACGTCGCAAGGCATAGACGCATTCAGGGAGCTACTCGTCTTCAAACAATCACTCACCACGGACCAGTTGATTGCTCAGGAGAACTTTTATCATCCCTCGAATGGAACGCTCGCGACTGGCATGTCGCCTTGTAATTCGGGCAACTGGGTGAATCAGAATACTACCGTACTCACTCCCTGTGGGCCGGTTGGACAGCAGCAGGTGATAATGTCGGATCCAACGAACTTGCCGGGCTATAACCTAGACAACGACATCAGTATCTTGGGAGGGGCACCTCCTGGTCCCTGTACCGGCGTTGCATCCAATCCTCCTGTTTGCAGCGTACCTACCAATCCTGATCTGCCGACGGCAGTTCGGACCGCGCAGCCGGGCGATCAGTACAACTTTCCGGCAAGCTCTTCCGCAACTTTTACAGTCAATGCTGGCGCGACGACCTTCTCGGCGACGCAACCGAATGATTCGGTGGCCACTTATGTCTGGGAAGACGGCGGCGGCGTACCATCGGAATGGCTGACGAGCGCAAACGGCAGTTCAATCGGAGCTGCGCTAGAATTTGTGCCGGTAGCAAACTATGCCGGGGTCTCGCCTTCCGCGACGATTACAGTCAACGCCGGAACCACCTTTCAGACGATCGACGGTTTTGGCGGCGCTATGACGGACTCGGCGGCCTCGCTGATCCTGAGTTCTTCAAACAGAAACACAATCATGGATACGCTGTTCGGAACGGATGCGAGCGGTGGAGGATTTACCATCGTCCGTTCTCCCATGGGGTCTAGCGACATGATGGCTGACCCAAATGACCTCCATACGTATGAAGATACTCAGGACAATTTCTCTGTCACTGCTTATCCTAGCGACAATCGCCAGATTGCAGCTCTTCAACAGGCAAAAGGCTTAGCCGGTAGCAACTTCAAACTGCTGGGAACACCATGGACTGCACCCGGATGGATGAAGTATGGCGGCTCGTTGTTGCCTCAAGGATGTGGCAGTCAGAACAACGAATTCAATACATCCTTTGTGCAGCAGTATGCCCAATACTTTACGAGTTACGTCAATGCCTACACTTCGTTGGGGCTTCAGCCGTGGGCCGTCTCCATGCAGAACGAGCCAGAAAACTGCCAAACATCAATGCCGACGACGGTGTTCGCAGCGAATGACGAGGTTGCCTTGGCACAGGCGCTCAAAGGGAAGATGCCTAATGGTGTCAAGCTGCTAGGCTGGGACCATAACTGGGACAACGAGAGCTTTGTCAACACGCTGACCAGCAATAACAGTGTCGACATGGTGGGCTATCACTGTTATGGCGGAACAAATTATGCCAGTCAGACTCAGGCAGTACCTACCTATTTCACGGAGTGTTCCGGGTTTACTACCGGGAACAACAACGTCGCTGAAAATCTTGGGTGGGAAGTAGCCAACAACATCATGGGGCCACTCCGCTACGGTTCAAAGGGCTCGCTCTACTGGAGCCTCGCCCAGGATCCGAATGGGAATCCACATTACGGCGGCGCTGCCGCGTGCAACACCTGCCGGGGGATGATTACGGTCAATTCAGACGGCAGTTTTTACCCTAGTCAGGACTATTACTTCTGGGCACAATTTTCCAAGTTCGTTGCCCCGGGAGCGGTGCGCATCGATTCGAACAACGCCGGCAATCTCTCTACGATTGCCTTCCACAAAGGGAGCACAAACATACTTGTCGTATTGAATTCATCGTCGAGTCATGCGGATGGAGGCTCCGGCGACTCCGGCGGGGGCGATCTACGCGGCCACATTGTGCAGTGGGATGGTGATACCAACTCACAGAAGACTGCGTGGCTCGTGGGATCCGATGGGTACCGCCGCTGGATCAGCGATGGCAGCACCTTCAATTGCCTCAAATATGACGCAGGGATGCAGGGTCCCGATCTTGAGTCATCCGACATCCTGAACGGATACGTCAACATGGACAACGTCTGGGCCGTTTGCGGTGCAATCACGATGGGTACCAACAGCGAACTTGAGGTCGGCACATATCTCAAATCGCCTGGGGGGGCGCGCCTGACACTCACTAGCAATGGTCTGCGCACTGTCGACTCCGTAGGAGTTACGCGGTGGGCACCTGGGGGAAGTGGTAATCGTTTCATTCTGCAGGCAGACCAGAACCTGGTCCTGTATTCCGGAACCCAACAGGTCTGGGCCAGCAACACAGCCGGCTCAGGTGCAGTCTGGTTGTCCATCCGCGATGACGGCACGTTTGCTCTTTTCAACAAGCAGAACCAGGAGGTATGGGGGAGCCATATCGATAATCCGGGTTGGTATGATGGCCATATCGTGCAGTGGGATGGTGACACGAACGCTCAGAAATCCTCGTGGTTGGTTGGCCAGGATGGAAACCGTCGCTGGATCGCCGACTTGCCGACGTTCCAGTGTCTCCAGGGCGCTGGCAAGGGGAATTCTCTCAATGTGAGCAGCGATGTACTGAACTTATTACCAAACCTCAACAACGTT
Source organism: Terriglobales bacterium (assembly GCA_015655315.1). GTDB lineage: Bacteria > Acidobacteriota > Terriglobia > Terriglobales > Acidobacteriaceae > Alloacidobacterium. Next base: position 557 of record JAATFH010000370.1, on the reverse strand, counting down.
TGGGCAACCTGTGGCGGAACTCAGATTGGCCCCAATGGGGCTCTCGAAGTGAACGCCAAGCTTACCGCCGGCAGCTACAATCTAATCCTGCAGAGTGACGGAAACCTTGTTCTATATAACGGCGCAGGCGCTGCTGTCTGGGCCTCCAACACCGCAGGAAGCGGCAGCGTTGAACTCCGCCTGCAGAGCGACGGCAATCTTGTCCTTTACGATGCCCAAGGCCGCCCTCACTGGTCAACGAACTCCCAAGGCCGCTCGCCTGGCTGGTTCATCCTTAACAGCAGCGGAACCTTAAGTCTTTATGATGGCTCGGGTCTCTTGGCTTGGAGTAACCATGACTGACAATACGACGTTCCGCGGTGGGACTGACTAACTGTTCACAATGTGGATTGTGATTGAGACCATCTAGAGGTTGTGGCAGGTGTAGGAGTATTCGCCTTCCGCCTGTCACAACTCATTTAGTTCGAAATTTCTGAATCTCGTTTGACCCCGATCTTCCAGGTAAAAAGCAGTCAGGGCGTATACCGCATTGTGTGCTGGTACCATTCGAGCGAACC
>JAATFH010000488.1 GCA_015655315.1 Terriglobales bacterium | reverse complement strand
TCCGGAGGCTTTGCGTCGCCGGATTTCATCGGAATACGCCATGGCACGACTTAAAGGAACACAAAACTTAAGCAAAAGCACAAACTAAGATAATCGACTTCGCCATCTGTTCTCCTGAATTTTGATTTTTTACACAATTTCCTGATGGTCTAACCATGATCCTGCTCAGGGCCTTCTTCGTGCGCCCTTAACATTTCTCCACCGGCCTGCCTATCTCTGGCGGATGATGGTATTTTTCACAGAGAGGTTTGGGTGAGGGCAGGTTCTTCGATCGCGTCTGATACGTCCTTTCAATTGTTCGAAACGATGTATGCGACGAATGAAGATGGCGTCAGGAATTTAGATCGCCACTTGAAGCGGTTGGAGTCGAGTGCTGTGCATTTCGCATTCTCTTTCAGCAGTATAGTTTTTCGTACCCTGCTTCGGCAGCAATGTGCCGAGATGTTGCCTCATCTGCCATACCGTGTTCGAGCCACTCTCTACAAATCCGGACAAATTGATTGCGTTAAAGCGCCGCTCCACGCTTTGACCGGCGATACTGTTAGTCTTTTGCTCGCTTCGGAATATGGCTTAACTGCGCAATCTGCAAACAGCGAGTGGCTGCTTCATAAGACTACATTTCGCAAAGAATACGATCATGGTTGGCAATTGGCAGAAAAGTGTGGTGCATTCGACACATTGTTTTTTAACGAGCGGGACGAATTGACCGAGGGTGGTCGATCAAACGTGTTTGTGAAGCTGAATTCCCGTTGGTGGACGCCCCCCGTATCATCCGGTTTGCTGCCCGGAGTGATGCGGGCTCTTGTTCTGGAAGATATAAGATGGAATGCCGCTGAACGTGTTTTGACTCTGGAAGATCTGGAACACGCAGAGGAACTGATGGTTTGCAACGCATTGCGTGGAGTGATGCGAGCCAGTCTCTTGCGGAAATCATAAGTGGGAAAGTCGCGTCGAGCGCTTATTCGCTAACTGTGAGACTCTCCTGCAAGGTATATCCCTGACTCCTTTCCCCTTCATGCAATGAATCACCATCATCGGTGCGTTTTATCATGTGCCTGATCGCGCTAAAAGGAGCAAGAGCCTTCAGAATCATCTCGTCGTACTCCTGCTGCGGATTCGAAAGGTAAGTGATCGCTCCCCCTACGCCTATATCTGCCACGTTGTCATGGATAACAATAGTCCGGATAGCAATATTCAGGTCGGCCGTACGATTTAATGAAAGATAACCAATAGCGCCAGAATAAATACCGCGTGGAACATCCTCAATCTCGTTAATGATTTCCAGCGTCCTTCTTTTTGGCGCTCCTGTCATCGATCCACCAGGGAAGCATTGTGCAATGCACTGCAGGATGCCTCCTTCCAGCTTTCCACGAATCGTAGAAACCAACTGATGTAACGTCGCATAGGATTCGATCTTCATCAGTTCGGAAACCGAAACGGTGCCGGGCACGCAGGTGCGGCTCAGGTCATTTCGTAACAAATCTACGATCATCAGATGCTCGCTGAAGAAGCGCTTGTCGCAACCCAGTTTCGCTTTATTCTCGGCATCGCGTGTTGGATCTGCATCGCGCGGCATGGTTCCTTTAATGGGTCGCGCCTCGACGTTAAGCTGCCGGTCGATCTTCAGAAAGCGCTCCGGGGAGCTGCACAATATGCTGTATTCCATAGTTTTAAAAAAGTACGCATAAGGTGCCGGATTGATTTCGCGCAGCACCAGATAAGAATCAAACAGGCTCTTACTGTCATATTCCTGTAAATCGGCACGGACACGGTTGGTCAGGCAGACTTCGTAGGACTCACCCGCTTCAATCTCTTCCTTGCAGGAATTGATTTGTGCGAGATATTTATTCTTGTCGTGTAATAGATAGCGTTCTATCGCATCTGGGTGGCAAATATCGATTCGGCGCGGGGAAGAGTTGGAAGAGATAGACATTATCTTCCTGGCCATATCATCAACCCAGGCTTCGGCAGGAGCAGGCTGTTCCTGATGTAAGGCAACAAGGTAGATGGTTTGTTCAATATGGTCAATCGCGATGAAGCGGTCCGAAAACAGCATCTGTGCATCCGGCAAGGTAGAGCGTTTTCCCTGTACGTTCTCGGTTATGGCCATGAGTTCATATCCGAAATAGCCGACATATCCTCCTAAGAAATCGAAGCCGAAAGAGGGAGGGTTTTTCAGTTCAAAGTTATTTAGTTTTGTTTCGAGGAAGGTGAAAATATCCTGGTCGAAAGCAGTCTCTCCCTCTGATGGAGAGTACTGGATCGTCATCTCACCGACGCGCTGATGGACAACGTGCGCGTATGGACCGTTGCCGTCTCCCATAAAGGAATAACGCCCATATATCTCGTCACTCCGGCTGGAGTCGAGCCAGTAACAATGCTCGGAGTCAAGAAATAGACTCCGAAAAATATCCGGTGCTCTTGCTTCGATCTTGTGAAGTTGTTTGACTACGTATTCAAATTTCATTTTCTACAATCCTCAGGAAGTTGCTCATAAGCGTCTCTCCAAACTCGGAACATACCGATTCCGGATGAAATTGGACTCCGAAAATTGCCCGACTGCTGTGCTGGATGCCCATCACCAGGCCTTCGTCGTTCCATGCGGTCTTCTTGAGCGTCGGCGGGAGATTGGCCGTCACAATGAGAGAGTGATAGCGAACCATCTTTACTCTTTGCGGAATGTTCTGAAATAAGTCTTCCCCATTATGGCTGATGAAATCAGTAAGTCCATGTACAGGAATATCAGCGCGTACAACGGTTCCGCCAAAAACTTCAGCGATGCCTTGATGTCCCAGGCAAATGCCGAGAATGGGATTATTGAACTGCTTGAGAATGTCTGAAGAAACACCGAAATCACCGCGCCGACCGGGATGCCCCGGGCCTGGGGAAAGAATCACGCAGTCTAAGGGCGATGCTGCTAGCTCTTCAAAAGTCAGATCATCATTCCGCACAACGTGCGCTTTGACGCCGGAAACTCGATAGACCAGGTCGTATATGTTGTATGTGAATGAATCGTAGTTATCGACGAGCAAAATGTTCATCGCAGTCACCTCACGGTTTGCCAATAACGCGCGGATCTATGTGTGGTCAGAAGACGAGGCGACCCGCTCGCGCAATGCTCCTGCGGCTACTACCAGCATACTGAAATCATAGGAACATCGTCGAAGTACCCTATGCTGACGGCTCCAGCTATCGAGCCGTCAAGACATATAATTTTTGTGAAAACGACTGCCCGTGAGAAGGATCAAACCGATGAAGATTTTTGTAGCTGGGGGAAACGGGGCCATCGGCCAGTTGCATATTAGGCTTGGGTGTTCTCCGTGCTCTGCTTCAAGCACAGGAAAGCACCCATGCCGCATAAACGTCTACCTAACTAGGGGTGTTTGGTAGCGAGTACGCCGGGACTTAATTCCTCATCGCCTCGTGTGAGCATTATCTCTTTACGCCAAATCCGAACTGTTTCTAGAAGTTCTGGTCGAGAATACTTGGTTAACTTAGTCAATGGGTCCCCCGCCTTAGCGTTCATGGGACGCACAACTGTAGCTTCATTGACGCCAGGCCGGATGCGCAGGAAAACGCAGTGTTGTCGCCCGGATCTTGAAGTGGATGGTGTCGAAGACATCCGCAATTCACCATTCGGTTTCATATGTTGTACTGCGTAAACGGCGCAGTCTCCATCCTTGAGTAGCTCGCGGACTATATCCTTCACTAACTCAGACTGATTGGCATTGAATTCAATACCATGCACATTCGGCATTGAATAACCTCCTGTCCAATACAATCCGATCCTAAATACCAACTGCTAAATAAGGTATAAAGTGCAATCGTGCCGGTTGGAAATCCTCAATATAAACCGAGAGAAATTGCAGAGAGATAGATCAGCTTCAGCCAGAGTGAGTGCGAAGCATGGCAACTTCCAAGTCCTCAGAATGATTGCGGGCGGCTTTATTCCAGGGAACTCGCAGAAGCAGCGATTGTAAGTTGCGGCGTATCAACTGAGGGCAGGACGGGCAGAAGTTTCGTTTGGTTCTCGGCATGCCGTCGAACCCACCAGCACGGATCGTCACCTGCCCATGGAAAGATGGTGCGCACACATTCCACCTGCCGCGATCCCGCGTAATCGAACTCAGTTTTTCCATTCTTCAAGGGAAATGAAACAACCTGGTTCACCTTGACCGAATCGAACGCGGTGCCGTGAGCCGCCCGGGAGCGATAGAGGAGCCAATCCCCAGCGTAACAGGCGATAAAAGTGGCCAGTAATATCACTGTCATCCGTTCCAGAAGTACGCGCACGCCTGTCAGCCTTTCCTTCCGAAGAAAATCGGCAAGGAT
>JAATFH010000498.1 GCA_015655315.1 Terriglobales bacterium | reverse complement strand
TCAGCGGGTTCCAAACGCCACTGCAGGTCACGACCTCATGCGGGCACGACCACAACAGGCTAACTCCATTTTCATCCGTCGTTGTGACAGAAGGTCATGAATAACTCATCCCATTTGTCGGTATTGATTCCCTGCGAGTGTTCGCGACCAGTTATGATTGGACCGCTCTTCTATCAAGCCACGGGCCTAATTATCTTCCATTTCCCGGTTACGTCTTGGATCAGGTTATCTCGTGCGGTGCAGGAGCAGCGCAATCCTAAGTTTTCGAGGTTTCCGCATGGTTACGGTTCCAACTGACCGCCCTCTGAAAGAGAGGCGTTTCCAAGCGTGGCTTGCCATCGCGAGCGGCTTAGCTGGTCTACTGTCTTTTAGCTGTCTCATAACCTATCTTTTCACCCCATCCTTTCGCATGGGCAATTCTGGAACGATGCCACACGCGGCTCGGATGCTGATGAACACAAACTTTCTGGCGGCCATGCTGCAGGCAGTGTTTATATTACCGGTGGTGGGTGGCCTCTCAGGTATGAGCGGCCAGCGATCGCCTCTGCTTAGCCGTATCGCCGGTTTCCTAGGTATTACGGGTTTTTCGCTGGTGGCTCTGTTCCGAGTGCTTCCAATCTTCAATCCCGCAGTGTCCGACATCCTGTTCCTGGCCCCCACCGGTCTGATCGGACCGTGGGTGCTCATCATAAACTGGCTCTCAAAGGGAACCCAGTCGAGGGCAATAGTAATTCTCGGCATGATTGCTGGAGTTTTTCTCTTCGGGGTAGGACTGAATTTTGCCTTCAACGGAGGCGTGGCAGTCTTCACACAAGGACCCCTGGCATACAGTAACAATGTTCCATTTCACATCGGCCTAGGCCTTACAGGTGCACCAGCCTTCACCCTCTTTCCATTGTGGTCCATCCTCCTCGGGATTCGCCTCCTAAAGATTCCCAGCAAAACCGAACAAGCGGCACGGTAGCGATCATGCTTTTGTCGCTCCAGGCACAAGATCATAAGGTACACGCCTAACATTTGAAGATCCTTTACGCACTTCTCACTCCTGATCAATAAGGTGATGTCGGCTTCTGTTTACCAACCCTCCGCGCCGCCGCCTGAGCCGCAGCGCAACGTGCCTGCGGCAGTGCAGGAGATACAGCAGGAAACAACAATCTCTGATGACACCAGCGAACAACAGAGCCTCACTTTCAAGGGATAAGGTGCTGCCATGCTGAATATCTCAAAACCGCTCTCGGCAAGTCAGGCACAGACAGACCTATCACGAGAAAGAGTTCACCGCCGCCGAGCAGAACTACTGGACGCAGGGAGACACCATTCAGGGCGAGTGGCACGGCAGGCTGGCAGATGAGTTTGGGCTGTCAGGAACCGTAGGCGCAGAGGAGTTCGCCCGGCTCTCCGAAGGTCAGCACCCGCAGACCGGCGAACAATTAGTTCTCCATCGTGCCGTCCATGAGTACCGGAACGCAGAGGGAAAGATGGTCTCTCCGGTTGAGCATCGTGCTGGTTGGGACGCTACCTTTTCCGCGCCCAAGTCCATCTCTCTTACCGCTCTTGTCGGCGGGGACGACCGTGTGCGTGAAGCCCATCGTGAGGCGGTCAATGTTGCACTGAATGAGTTAGAGCGGTACACGCAAGCTCGCATCGGCGGAAATCATCCCGCCGAAACGACCGGGCAGTTTGTCGCGGCGAAGTTTGAGCATGACACTGCCCGTCCTGTAGATGGATATGCCGCTCCGCAGCTCCATACGCATGTCGTCGTCTTCAATATGACCGAGCGCGAGAACGGCAAGGCGCCTCGCCTCCGATCAGTGGCTCATGACCAACGTCGGAAAAGGAGCGAAGCATTGGTGCCTCCGAATCCAAAGGAATTCGTCATCGCATATTGAAGCGAGGCCGGAATCGCTGAATCGCGAACTAAATTCAGATGGATTGCATCATCTTCATCCGAGAGATTCGCTGTCGGAGGTGCGATTTGATCTCGCAACGCAAGAACCATGATGCCAGCTTCAAGAGAGCCCACGCCACCAAGTAGATGGCCAGTCATCGACTTCGTTGAACTAACCATCAGATGTTCGATATGAGATCCGAACGTTTCCTGAATCGCACGGGCTTCAGCGCGATCCCCGAGAGGCGTGCTTGTGGCATGGGCGTTCAGATAGTCAACGGCTTCGGGCGGAACCTTGGCACTCGCCAAGGTCAATTGCATGACACGGCGAATGCCTCGACCATCTTCGGGTGGCGCGTTCGTGTGGAATGCATCCGAGTCGGCAGCATAGCCAACCACCTCGGCTAGGATCGTAGCGCCGCGGTCTCTGGCGAGGTCAAGCGATTCGAGTACCAGAATCCCGGCTCCCTCTCCGACCACGAAACCATCCCGCGATTTATCCCACGGACGCGAGGCCGTTTGAGGCGAGTCGTTGCGCGTTGAAAGTGCTTTCATCGCCGAGAAACCGGCGACTGAGAGCGGCGCAACCTCTGCTTCTGAGCCTCCGCAGATCATCGCGTCAGTATCCCCTCGACGAATTATGTGCCACGCTTCCCCAATTGCATGCGTACCTGAGGTGCATGCCGTAGCCACCGTGAGGTTTGGGCCAGAAGCGCCATGTCTGATGGAAATCTGACCTGAGGCCAGATTCGCTAAATTCAAAACATTAGCAGACATAAAAGTCGATGTTCTCAAAGCAGCAATACAGTATGGGATTGCGCAGACAAGCATTCAACATTGATGCAACTTCGCTCAACGCACTGCCATACTGGCGATAGATGTACATCTACCGTTCTCAGTCCGGGGTCGGCATCACAGACTCGTCAACGTCGAGGTTCGAATTAGTACCGATAAGTCGGCTTGTGTTTATTTGGTGGCTGCCTTGTGAATTCTCTTCTGGGGCAAACAGTTCAATAAACTCATCACTCCGATCGGTAACTACCAATTCGGTCAGATGAAATTAGTACAGAAAGCGACGCCTCTAATGAGGCGAGATCGTGTCGGGACAAAGTGGTTCGTGGAACAGTTTTGTCCCGTCATACTTCAAGCCGCTTCGTTCTCAAAGTAGAGATACTTCCGCCAGTTCGCGTCGGCGCTTCCGATCATCCGCATGATGTGCCGGGAGGTGTGCAGCGAAAACGGCCGTGGCTCGCGCAGCAAACGCATCTCCGTCAGTTCATGCAGCATCTGGCTGCCCTTGCGACGCTTGCAGTCCTTGC
>JAATFH010000374.1 GCA_015655315.1 Terriglobales bacterium | reverse complement strand
GTCAACATTGTGATGGTGAACGCGCTGGTGGGTCTTTCGGTCGATCAGATGGAACTCGACCTGACGTGCAGGATTCGTTGCCGGAAAGATCTTGACGGCAATTGATACGAGTGAAATCTGAAGTGAACCGGACCATGTGGGGCGAGTGGGCATCTCCGTCCTCCTTATCTAATCTCTTCGATGCTCAATACTAAGTCTCTCTCACGACCTTGTGCGGATCTTTGTCATCGCGCGTGCTAACAAACTTGGCATGGCGCAGATGATCTGCCCCGGTCCATTCGAGAAATTCGAAGTTTGCGACAGCTTCGGGACGAAGCCATACGCATTCCTTCATCTTCGCGGCTGTGAGACCTTGTCCCCACCGCCCGGCCTGCTTTTCCGGAAGATTAACGAAGGAACACCGTTCCGTCTTCAGATGTTTGATTTGTTCGAATACCTGACGACGGGTCGCCGGCACAAAGCCGGCACGTACACGCGCTGCATAGTACAGATCGTTTCCGCGATAGAAGCCAATCACAAGTGAGTCGAATCCATGGGTACCCGGAACGTATCCTCCGATGACAAATTCCTGGCCGAGGTTAACGCGGTGCTTCGTTCACAGACCGGTTCGCAACCCGGGCTGGTAGATGCTGTCGGAGCGTTTGGCGACAATACCTTCGAGCCCGTGAGTCCGGACGAACTCGAGCATCTGGGCTGAGGTCTGGTTTGATACTTCGGAAATTGCCAGGTGTTTCGATGGTTCAACTACCGAGTAAAGGACGTCTCTTCTCTCAGCAAGAGGCCACATTGTCAGATCGCGCCCCTTATGGACCAGAATGTCGAAGGCGTAATAGAGGATGTGCTTTTCAGCCGATCGGAAGTTCTGCAAGAGATTGAAGTCCGGTTTGCCATCCGGGCCGAGTGCGACCAATTCACCGTCGATGACTGTGTTCTGTGGCAGGCCCTTCAATGCAGATGCGATGTATGGAAATTTATTGTTCAGGATATTCTCGCGACGAGAATACAGGTTGCTTCCGGCCCCTGTGCGCACAGCCTCAACACGGTAGCCGTCCAATTTCAATTCGTAGCTCCACAGCGGGCCCTCTGGCAGCTTTACGACAGGAAGACACTCCATCGCCTCAATGAACGAAGCCGCCCGACTTGGGAGCGCCTTTGGGGGCATTTATCGTCTCTTCCTGGCTAGTCTTCCCTAGTCTGATGCTTTTGATGCACGAGAAATACCACGCGGTATCGACCTACAGTTGAGGCGAATCTTTCCTGATGGTCCTGAGACTTCTCCTTAAAATATGACAGATAAGTCCTATATCAATCGCCACCGCTCCGCCGGACATGCCGTTGCCAGGGACGCAACCCATGCAACGAGAAGACTCGGCATCCTATCGGCGTGATCTTTGGCGAACCACATAAGAACATCGAGAGGCTCGTCGCGATCCTCTGTTTGTACCAGGCTCGGGCCTTTGCACCTCGGACTGACCCGGGTGAGCGGCTGCGGTTTTGTTCAGGCAGCAGCAGCCTAAGAGGTGATTGCGATCGCACCGCAAAAGGCCGCGTCACTGCGGCCTTTTGTCTTCTTTCCTCATGGCGGTCAACACACACATCGTCTTATTCAGAAATGAAGCCGCAGGGTAAATTGCATTGAACGCGGGCCGCCACTTTGGTAAAGCGGATTGAGGGTGCCAAGCGAGGTGTTCAACGTCTGATAGGCCTGACCAAAGAGGCTTGACCCGGCGGTGCTGTTAGGACTGGAATTCAGTTGGTTGTAGACAGCGCCGAAGATCGGGTGGTTGAGAAGATTGAATGCCTCAGCCCGAAACTGTAAACCGACTCCCTCGTGGATCGGAAACTCGCGCCGTAGAGCAAGGTCGGCCTGTATCGCATCGAATCCACGCGCCGAGTTTCGTCCTGCGTTCCCTTCGATCAACAAGGGATTTCCATTTCCGTCCGTCGGTGTGCTGTATGCTGCCGCGTTGATAACGCGACCTCCTGGAAGGGAAGGGTCGTGAAGATAGAGTGGCTGATCCGGCACCCGATTTGGGTGATAGTTGAGCGACGTCCCGTTCGTTGGGTTGGTCCCTTCATTCGCGATCACGTCCACGGGAGTAGCGGAGCGTGCCGATATCCTCGTGTCAAAGGACCAATGGTTCCCAATGGCCTCGACAAGATGACCAGTGTGGAAGGCCGGTACATCATAGGTAATGGCGGCGTCGAAGTTAGTACGCACATAGAAGTCCGAACGCGCGCGCTCGAACTAATGAGCCTGGAAGTTAGTGCTGGAATCAT